>NZ_JRKB01000076.1:0-24986 GCF_000800945.1 Plesiomonas sp. ZOR0011 | reverse complement strand
TGATTGCACCAATCGCGATGGACGAAGGCTTGCGCTTCGCTATCCGTGAAGGTGGCCGTACTGTAGGTGCGGGCGTTGTTGCTAAGATCATCAAGTAATTGATGCTTTAAGCGCAATACCGGTAAAAGGACGCGAAAGCGTCCTTTTACTTTACTTGCGTGCAGCAAGATCATGAGTTTTACAGTGAAAGTGAACAAATCCTGATAACAGGGTTGCACTTCAGCTCAGATTGCGTATAATGCGCTGGCTTATCCGATTTGGCTAAGCTGAGTTTTAAAACTCATCGCCGGTAATTTCCACTAGTGGCCGGCAATACAACGTTCCCGATATGGGAACTACGAAAAAAGAAGCGAATCACACTTCCTCGTCAAGAACGAGTGATAGTGGGATTTTTATGTGCCTTAAGATTGTTGGAGCTCTGGTCTCATGCAGAACCAAAGAATCCGTATCCGCTTGAAAGCGTTCGATCACCGCTTGATCGATCAATCAACCGCGGAAATCGTCGAGACTGCTAAGCGCACTGGCGCTCAGGTTCGTGGCCCGATTCCGCTGCCGACCCGCAAAGAGCGCTTTACCGTACTGATTTCTCCGCACGTTAACAAAGACGCGCGTGACCAGTACGAAATCCGCACTCACAAGCGCTTGGTCGACATCGTCGAGCCAACTGAAAAAACCGTTGATGCTCTGATGCGTCTGGATCTGGCTGCCGGCGTTGACGTGCAGATCAGCCTGGGCTAATCAGGTCTTCGTACGATAAGAGGTTGATACAATGATTGGTTTAGTCGGACGTAAAGTGGGTATGACCCGCGTCTTCACTGAAGACGGCGTGTCCATCCCAGTTACCGTTATCGAAATCGAAGCCAACCGCGTTACCCAGGTTAAGACCCTGGAAAATGACGGCTACAGCGCGATTCAGGTTACTACTGGCAGCAAGAAAGCTAACCGTGTAACCAAGCCTGAAGCAGGTCATTTTGCTAAAGCTGGCGTTGAAGCTGGCCGCGGTAAGTGGGAGTTCCGTCTGGAAAGCGGTGAAGAATTCACTGTTGGTCAGGAAATTAACGTAGACATCTTCGCTGACGTGAAGAAAGTTGACGTTACCGGTACTTCCAAAGGTAAAGGCTTCGCAGGTGGTGTTAAGCGTTGGAACTTCCGCACTCAAGATGCGACTCACGGTAACTCCCTGTCTCACCGTGTTTTAGGTTCCATCGGTCAAAACCAAACTCCTGGTCGCGTGTTCAAAGGTAAAAAAATGACCGGTCACCTGGGTGACGAACGCGTAACAGTGCAGTCCCTGGAAGTTGTACGTGTTGATGCTGAGCGTAAACTGCTGCTGGTTAAAGGTGCAGTGCCTGGCGCAACTAACGGCGATCTGATCGTGAAACCGGCAGTTAAGGCGTAACGGCGGAGGAGTATAGGAATGGAATTGGTATTGAAAGACGCGCAAAGCGCGCTGACTGTTTCCGAGACTACCTTCGGTCGTGATTTCAACGAAGCTCTGGTTCACCAGGTTGTTGTTGCTTACGCTGCAGGTGCTCGTCAAGGTACCCGTGCTCAGAAAACTCGTGCTGAAGTTTCTGGCTCTGGTAAGAAACCATGGCGTCAAAAGGGCACTGGTCGTGCTCGTTCTGGTGACATCAAGAGCCCAATCTGGCGCTCTGGTGGCGTGACTTTTGCTGCTAAGCCGCAAGATCACAGCCAGAAAGTTAACAAGAAAATGTACCGCGGTGCGATGAAGAGCATCCTGTCCGAACTGGTTCGTCAGGAACGTCTGATCGTGGTTGAGAACTTCTCTGTAGAAGCTCCAAAAACCAAACTGCTGGCACAGAAACTGAAAGAGATGGCTCTGGAAGACGTGCTGATCATCACTGCTGAAGTTGATGAGAACCTGTTCCTGGCAGCTCGCAACCTGTTTAAGGTTGACGTTCGCGACGTAAACGGCATGGATCCAGTTAGCCTGATCGCGTTCGACAAGGTTGTAATGACCGCTGAGGCTGTTAAGCAAGTTGAGGAGATGCTGGCATGATCCGTGAAGAACGTCTGCTGAAAGTATTGCGTGCTCCGCACATCTCTGAAAAAGCGACTATGGCTGCTGAAACACAAAACACCATTGTGTTCAAAGTAGCAAAAGACGCCACCAAAGCTGAAATCAAAGCAGCTGTTGAAAAGCTGTTTGAAGTTGAAGTTAAAGACGTACGCACCCTGATCCTGAAGGGTAAAGTTAAGCGTCACGGTGCCCGCGTTGGTCGTCGTAGCGACTTGAAGAAAGCTTACGTCACCCTGAAAGAAGGCCAGAATCTGGACTTCGTTGGCGGCGCTGAGTAATTCGGAGGAGTAAAGAACAATGGCTATCGTTAAATGTAAGCCGACATCCCCGGGTCGTCGCCATGTAGTGAAAGTGGTTAACAACGAACTGCACAAAGGCAAGCCTTTTGCAGCTCTGTTGGACACCAAGTCTAAGACTGGTGGTCGTAACAACAACGGCCGCATCACTACTCGTCACATCGGTGGTGGTCATAAGCAACATTATCGTCTGGTTGACTTCAAGCGTAACAAAGATGGCATCCCAGCCACCATTGAGCGCCTGGAATACGACCCGAACCGTTCCGCGAACATCGCGCTGGTTCTGTATAAAGACGGTGAGCGTCGTTACATTCTGGCTCCAAAAGGCCTGAAAGCTGGCGACCAAATCCAATCTGGTGCTGATGCCGCAATCAAGGTAGGTAACTGCCTGCCAATGCGCAACATCCCAGTTGGTGCTACTGTTCACAACGTAGAAATGAAACCAGGTAAAGGCGGCCAGCTGGCTCGCTCCGCAGGTACTTACGTGCAAGTTGTTGCGCGTGATGGTGCCTACGTAACCCTGCGTCTGCGTTCTGGCGAAATGCGCAAAGTTCTGGCTGACTGCCGTGCAACTATCGGTGAAGTTGGTAACTCTGAGCACATGCTGCGCGTACTGGGTAAAGCCGGTGCAGCTCGCTGGCGTGGTGTTCGTCCTACCGTTCGCGGTACTGCGATGAACCCAGTAGATCACCCACACGGTGGTGGTGAGGGTCGTACATTTGGTAAGCACCCAGTAACTCCTTGGGGCGTTCCTACCAAAGGTAAGAAGACTCGCAGCAATAAGCGTACCGACAAGTACATCGTACGTCGCCGTAAGTAATTGACACGATTTAGAGGATAAGCCATGCCACGTTCTCTCAAGAAAGGTCCATTTATCGACCTGCACTTGCTGAAGAAGGTAGAGAAAGCGGTGGAAAGCGGGGATAAAAAACCAGTTAAGACCTGGTCCCGTCGTTCAATGATCATTCCTACAATGATCAATTTGACCATCGCCGTCCATAATGGTCGTCAGCATGTTCCAGTTTATGTTACCGATGAAATGGTTGGTCACAAGCTGGGCGAATTCGCTCCGACTCGTACTTATCGCGGCCACGCTGCCGATAAAAAGGCTAAGAAGCGTTAAGAGGTAAGAGATGGAAGCTATTGCTAAACACCGTTATGCTCGTACTTCCGCGCAGAAAGCTCGTCTGGTAGCTGACTTAGTTCGCGGTAAGAAAGTTGCTCTTGCACTGGAAATTCTGACCTACAGCAACAAAAAAGCTGCTGATCTGGTTAAGAAAGTGCTGGAGTCTGCCATTGCTAACGCCGAGCACAACGAAGGCGCTGATGTGGATGATCTGAAAATCTCCAAGATCTTCGTAGACGAAGGTCCAAGCATGAAGCGCATCATGCCACGTGCTAAAGGTCGTGCAGATCGCATCCTGAAGCGCACCAGCCACATCACTGTGGTTGTGTCTGATCGCTAAGATTCTGGAGAGTAGCAATGGGTCAGAAAGTACATCCTAATGGTATTCGCCTGGGTATTGTTAAGCCTTGGGACTCTACCTGGTTCGCCAATACCAAAGATTTCGCTGACAACTTAGACAGCGATTTTAAAGTTCGTCAGTACCTGTCAAAGGAACTGGCGAAAGCATCTGTTTCTCGCATTGTTATCGAGCGTCCAGCGAAGAGCATCCGTGTGACTATTCACACCGCTCGTCCTGGCGTAGTAATCGGTAAGAAAGGCGAAGATGTTGAGAAGCTGCGCAACGTAGTTGCCAAGATTGCAGGTGTTCCTGCTCAAATCAACATCGCTGAAGTTCGTAAGCCAGAACTGGACGCGAAACTGGTTGCAGAAAGCATCACTTCCCAGCTGGAACGTCGTGTAATGTTCCGTCGTGCTATGAAGCGCGCGGTACAGAACGCAATGCGTCTGGGTGCGAAAGGCATCAAAGTTGAAGTTAGCGGCCGTCTGGGCGGCGCAGAAATCGCGCGTACTGAATGGTACCGTGAAGGCCGTGTGCCATTGCACACCCTGCGTGCTGACATCGACTACAACACTGCTGAAGCTCACACTACTTACGGCGTAATCGGCGTGAAAGTGTGGATCTTCAAAGGTGAGATCCTGGGCGGTATGGCTGCTGTGCAACAACCGGAAAAACCGGCTGCACAACCTAAAAAGCAGCAGCGCAAAGCTCGTAAGTAAGGAGAATTGTGATGTTGCAACCAAAGCGTACCAAGTTCCGTAAGATCATGAAAGGCCGCAACCGCGGTCTGGCTGCGGGCACTGATGTAAGCTTCGGCACCTTCGGTCTGAAGGCTGTTGGTCGTGGTCGTCTGACTGCTCGTCAAATCGAAGCAGCTCGTCGTGCAATGACTCGTGCTGTTAAGCGTCAAGGTAAAATCTGGATCCGTGTGTTCCCAGACAAACCAATCACTGAGAAGCCGCTTGAAGTTCGTATGGGTAAGGGTAAAGGTAACGTTGAGTACTGGGTAGCCCCGATCCAACCTGGCAAGGTTCTGTACGAGATGGATGGCGTTTCTGAAGAGCTGGCTCGTGAAGCATTTAAGCTGGCTGCGGCTAAGCTGCCAATCAAGACCACCTTTGTAACTAAGACGGTGATGTGATGAAAGCACAAGAACTGCGTGAAAAGAGCGTTGAAGAGCTGAATGCTGAGCTGCTCAACCTGCTGCGTGAACAGTTCAACCTGCGCATGCAAGCAGCCACCGGTCAGCTGCAGCAGAATCATCTGCTGAAACAAGTGCGTCGTAACATCGCGCGTGTTAAAACTGTTCTGACTGAGAAGGCGGGTGCGTAATGACTGATAAAATCCGTACTCTGCAGGGTCGTGTAGTTAGCGACAAGATGGACAAGTCCATCGTTGTAGCTATCGAGCGCATGGTGAAGCACCCAATCTACGGTAAATTCATCAAGCGTACTACCAAGCTGCACGTGCATGACGAGAACAACGAGTGTGGCGCTGGCGATCTGGTAGAGATCCGCGAGTGTCGTCCACTGTCTAAGACCAAGTCTTGGACTCTGGTTCGCGTTGTAGAAAAAGCTGTACTGTAATTAAATCTTTACGATTTTACATACAAGCATAAAGAACCGGGTAAACGGCCCGATGGGGTCGTTTACTTTTTGTCTACCCATGCTCAGTAAGCGGTGTTATAATGCGCCGCCCTAGGTAATGGGAAATCCTGACCCGAGATGGGTCCATGACAGCTCATTTATATGTCTTAGAGCTGTTAGTAGTTGACTTTAGCGGAGCACTAACATGATCCAAGAACAGACTATGCTGGACGTAGCCGACAACTCCGGTGCGCGCAGCGTAATGTGTATCAAGGTTCTGGGTGGCTCGCACCGTCGCTACGCTGGTGTCGGTGACATCATCAAGATCACCGTGAAGGAAGCAATTCCTCGCGGCAAGGTCAAGAAAGGTGATGTCCTGAAGGCGGTGGTGGTGCGCACCAAGAAGGGTGTTCGTCGCCAGGACGGATCTGTCGTTCGCTTCGACCGTAACGCTTGCGTTCTGTTGAACAACAACAGTGAGCAGCCGATCGGTACACGTATTTTCGGCCCAGTAACTCGTGAACTGCGTTCTGAAAAGTTCATGAAGATCATTTCTCTGGCACCCGAAGTACTGTAAGGAGCTGAACCATGGCTGCAAAAATCCGTCGTAACGATGAAGTTATCGTGCTGACTGGCAAAGATAAAGGTAAGCGCGGTAAAGTGACCAAGGTTTTGCCTACTGGCAAGCTGGTCGTTGAAGGTATCAACCTGGTTAAGAAGCACCAGAAGCCGGTTCCGGCAATGGGTGTAACCGGTGGCATCGTTGAAAAAGAAGCTGCAATCCAGCCTTCTAACGTTGCAATCTTCAACGCGGCTACCGGCAAGGCTGACCGTGTAGGCTTCCGATTTGAAGACGGCAAAAAAGTCCGTTTCTTTAAATCTAATGGCGAAACTATCAAGTAATTCTGGAGTAGTACGATGGCGAAACTGCATGATTACTACAAAGAGCAGGTAGTTGCGAAACTGCAAGAGCAGTTCGGCTACAAATCTGTCATGCAAGTCCCACGAGTCGAAAAGATTACCCTGAACATGGGTGTCGGTGAAGCTCTGGCTGATAAGAAGTTGTTGGATAATGCTGCGGCAGATCTGGCAGCGATCTCCGGTCAGAAACCACTGATCACTAAAGCTCGCAACTCTGTTGCTGGCTTTAAAATCCGTCAGGGTTATCCAATCGGCTGCAAAGTAACCCTGCGCGGTGAACGCATGTGGGAATTCTTTGAGCGTTTGATCAGCATTGCTGTTCCACGTATCCGTGACTTCCGTGGTTTGAACCCGAAGTCATTCGACGGTCGTGGCAACTACAGCATGGGTGTGCGTGAGCAAATCATCTTCCCTGAAATCGACTACGATAAAGTCGATCGTGTACGTGGTCTGGATATTACCATCACCACTACTGCGAAGAGCGATGATGAAGGCCGTGCACTGCTGGCTGCGTTTGACTTCCCATTCCGTAAGTAAGGTAGGGTTACTATGGCTAAGGAATCAATGATCGCACGTGAAGTAAAGCGTGCCGAATTGGTTGAGAAGTTCTTCGCTAAGCGTCAAGAACTGAAGGCAATCATCTCCGATGTAAATGCCTCTGACGAAGATCGTTGGGCAGCTGTGCTGAAACTGCAACAGATGCCACGTGATTCAAGTCCGATCCGTAAGCGTAACCGTTGCCGCCAAACTGGTCGTCCACACGGTTTCCTGCGTAAGTTCGGTCTGAGCCGTATCAAGGTCCGCGAAACCGCTATGCGCGGTGAAATTCCGGGTCTGAAAAAGGCTAGCTGGTAATTTACCACTATTTGAATCACGGGAGTAAAGACAGATGAGCATGCAAGATCCGATCGCGGATATGCTGACCCGTATCCGTAACGGTCAGGCAGCGAAGAAATTTGCGATCACTATGCCTTCTTCCAAGCTGAAAGTGGCAATTGCCAACGTGCTGAAAGAAGAAGGCTACATCGAAGATTTCAAAGTTGAAGGCGACGCGAAGCCAGTTCTGGAAATCACCCTGCGTTATTTCCAGGGCAATCCAGTTGTTGAGAGCATTCAGCGTGTAAGCCGCCCTGGCCTGCGTATCTACAAAAAGAAAGATGTGCTGCCAAAAGTTATGGGTGGTTTAGGTATCGCCGTAATCTCCACGTCTAAAGGTGTGATGACTGATCGAGCCGCGCGTCAAGCGGGTCTCGGCGGTGAGATCATCTGCTACGTAGCCTAATTAGGGGGTAGGAAAGAATGTCTCGTGTTGCTAAAGCACCAGTGGTCATTCCTGCCGGCGTAGAGGTGAAACTCAACGGTCAGGTTATTACCCTGAAAGGCAAGAATGGCGAGCTGACTCGTACTATTCATCATGGCGTAGAAGTTAACTTTGCTGACAACGCAATCACTTTCGCTCCACGCGAAGGCGTTGCGGGTGCTAACGCGCAGTCTGGTACTGCTCGTGCACTGGTTAACAATATGCTGGTAGGTGTTACCGAAGGCTTCCAGAAGAAGCTGCAGCTGGTAGGTGTTGGTTACCGTGCGGCGCTGAAGGGCAATGCAATTGCTCTGAGCTTAGGTTATTCACACCCAATTGAGCACCAACTGCCTGCTGGCGTTACTGCTGAATGTCCAACTCAGACCGAAATCGTTCTGAAGGGCTCTGACAAGCAAGTGATTGGCCAAGTTGCAGCTGACCTGCGTGCTTACCGCCGTCCTGAGCCTTACAAAGGTAAAGGTGTACGTTACGCTGACGAAGTCGTGCGTATCAAAGAGGCTAAGAAGAAGTAAGGTAACACTATGGATAAGAAAGCAGCTCGTATCCGTCGTGCGACCCGCGCACGTCGCAATATTAAAGAACTGGGTGCGACTCGCCTGGTGGTTCACCGTACTCCGCGTCACATCTACGCGCAAGTTATCGCAGCTAACGGTTCAGAAGTTCTGGCCGCTGCTTCAACTGTAGAAAAAGCGATTGCTGAGCAAGTGAAGTACACCGGTAATAAAGATGCCGCAGCCGCTGTCGGTAAAGCTGTTGCTGAACGCGCTCTGGAAAAAGGCGTTAAAGCAGTTGCTTTTGACCGTTCCGGTTTCAAGTATCACGGCCGTGTCCAAGCGCTGGCAGATGCTGCCCGCGAAGCTGGCCTTCAGTTCTAAGGTAGAGGTGTAAGATGGCTAACATCGAAAAACAAGCTGGTGAACTGCAGGAAAAGCTGATCGCGGTAAACCGTGTATCTAAGACCGTTAAAGGTGGTCGTATTTTCTCTTTCACCGCTCTGACTGTAGTGGGTGATGGTAACGGCCGCGTAGGTTTTGGTTACGGTAAAGCCCGTGAAGTTCCAGCAGCGATCCAAAAAGCGATGGAGAAAGCCCGTCGCAGCATGGTGAGCGTTGCGCTGAACAGCGGTACTCTGCAGCACCCAATTAAAGGTGCTCACACAGGTTCTCGCGTTTTCATGCAACCGGCATCTGAAGGTACCGGTATCATCGCTGGCGGTGCTATGCGTGCTGTACTGGAAGTGGCAGGCGTTCGTAACGTTCTGTCCAAAGCGTACGGCTCTACTAACCCGATCAACGTGGTACGCGCTACCATCGACGCTCTGGCTAACATGAAGTCTCCTGAGATGGTCGCTGCTAAACGTGGCAAATCCGTTGAAGAAATTCTGGGGTAATGACCATGGCTAAGACTATCAAAGTAACTCAGACTCGTAGCTCCATCGGCCGTCTGCCGAAGCACAAAGCTACCCTGCGTGGCCTGGGCCTGCGTCGCATGAATCACACTGTTGAACTGATCGACACTCCGGCAGTTCGCGGTATGATTAATCAAGTATCCTACATGATCAAGGTTGAGGAGTAACAGATGCGTTTGAATACTCTTTCTCCGGCTGAAGGCGCTAAGCAATCAGCTAAGCGTGTAGGTCGCGGTATTGGTTCTGGCTTGGGTAAAACCGGTGGCCGCGGCCACAAAGGCCAGAAATCCCGCTCCGGCGGTGGTGTACGTCGCGGTTTCGAAGGCGGTCAAATGCCTTTGTATCGTCGTCTGCCTAAGTTCGGTTTCACTTCTCTGAAAGCAGCTGTTACAGCCGAAGTTCGTCTGTCTGAGCTGGCTAAAGTTGAAGGCGATCAGATCGATCTGAACGCACTGAAAGCGGCAAACATCATCACTAAAGACATGGAATTCGCTAAGATTGTTCTGTCTGGTGACGTAACTCGCGCTGTAACCGTACGTGGCCTGCGTGTCACTAAAGGTGCACGTGCAGCTATTGAAGCCGCTGGCGGTAAAATCGAGGAATAATTAACAGATGGCTAAACAACCAGGATTTGATTTTCGAGGTGCTCAGGGCGGGCTGACAGAACTGAAGCGTCGCTTGCTGTTTCTGTTGGGTGCGATTATCGTATTCCGTGCTGGCTCCTACGTGCCAATTCCTGGTATTGATGCCTCTGTTCTTGCGACCTTGTTTGAACAGCAGAAGGGCACCATCATCGAGATGTTTAACATGTTCTCCGGTGGTGCTCTTCAGCGTGCGTCGATCTTTGCTCTGGGCATTATGCCGTACATTTCGGCATCCATTATTGTTCAGCTGTTAACGGTGGTGTATCCACCGCTGGCAGAGTTGAAGAAAGAAGGGGAAGCGGGGCGTCGTAAGATTAGCCACTATACCCGTTACGGCACGCTGGTTTTAGGTACATTCCAAGCAATCGGTATTGCAACTGGCTTACCAAGTATGATTCCAGGTCTGGTACATAATCCGGGCTTTGGTTTCTATTTTACAGCGGTTGTGAGTTTGGTTACTGGCACCATGTTCTTGATGTGGTTAGGTGAGCAAATTACTGAGCGCGGTATCGGTAACGGTATCTCCATGATTATCTTCGCAGGTATCGTGGCGGGATTACCTTCTGCTATCGGACATACGTTTGAACAGGCGCGTCAAGGCGAACTGCATGTACTTCTGCTGTTGTTGATTGCCGCCATTGTTTTTGCAGTTACGTATTTTGTTGTATTTGTTGAGCGCGGTCAGCGTAGAATTGTTGTAAACTATGCCAAGCGTCAACAAGGTCGTCGTGTATTCGCGGCACAAAGTACACACCTGCCACTGAAAGTGAATATGGCTGGGGTTATTCCTGCTATCTTTGCTTCCAGTATTATCCTTTTCCCCGCTACGCTTGCGCAGTGGTTCAGTCAAGGATCAGGTATGACATGGCTGTCTGACATTGCATTAGCATTGCAACCGGGTCGCCCGTTACATGCTATGTTATATGCAGCTGCAATCATCTTCTTCTGCTTCTTCTATACCGCGTTGGTGTTTAACCCGCGTGAGACAGCAGATAATCTGAAGAAGTCAGGTGCGTTCGTGCCAGGGATCCGTCCGGGTGAACAAACCGCGAAGTACATTGATAAAGTGATGACTCGTCTGACATTAGCAGGCGCTTTATATATCACCTTTATCTGCTTGATACCTGAGTTCATGATGGTAGCGTGGAACGTGCGTTTCTACTTCGGTGGTACATCGTTGTTGATCGTCGTTGTTGTTATCATGGATTTTATGGCTCAAGTACAGACCCATCTGATGTCTCATCAGTATGAGTCCGCTCTGAAGAAAGCCAACCTGAAAGGGATTGGTCGTTAATCGACAGAGCACCACCAAAGGTTGCGGAGAGTAGAAATGAAAGTTCGTGCTTCCGTTAAGAAGCTGTGCCGTAACTGCAAAATCATCAAGCGCAACGGTGTTGTGCGTGTGATTTGCAGCGAGCCAAAGCATAAACAGCGTCAAGGCTGATTTACTGCATATTTTTCTTGCAAAGTAACGGCCGGCTGGCTAAATTAGCCAGCCGACCTTTTGTGTGAAGTTGGTATGGTCATTTGGGTATCCTGAAAACGGGCTTTTCAGATTGGCCTACCAGTATATAAATTTAGGAGTGCATATGGCCCGTATTGCAGGCATTAACATTCCTGATCATAAGCATGCTGTAATTGCTCTGACTGCAATTTATGGCGTCGGCAAGACCCGCTCTCAAGCCATCCTGGCTGCTGTGGGTATTGCTGAAAGCACTAAGATCAGTGAGCTGTCTGAAGAACAAATCGATAAGCTGCGTGACGAAGTTGCCAAGTACACCGTTGAAGGTGACCTGCGTCGTGAAGTGACCCTGAGCATCAAGCGTCTGATGGACCTTGGCTGCTACCGTGGTCTGCGTCATCGTCGTGGTCTCCCAGTTCGCGGTCAGCGTACTAAGACCAACGCGCGTACCCGTAAGGGCCCGCGTAAACCGATCAAAAAATAATCGGGGTTAGAAAATGGCTAAAGCTCCAGTTCGTGCACGTAAGCGTGTAAGAAAACAAGTTTCTGACGGTGTGGCTCATGTCCATGCGTCTTTCAACAACACCATTGTGACTATCACTGACCGCCAAGGCAATGCTCTGGGTTGGGCAACTGCCGGTGGTTCAGGTTTCCGTGGTTCTCGTAAGTCTACTCCATTTGCTGCTCAGGTTGCTGCAGAGCGCTGTGCTGAGATGGTTAAAGACTACGGTCTGAAGAACCTGGAAGTTATGGTTAAGGGCCCAGGCCCAGGTCGTGAGTCTTCCATTCGCGCGCTGAACGCGGCTGGTTTCCGCATCACTAACATTACTGATGTGACTCCGATTCCTCACAACGGTTGTCGTCCGCCGAAGAAACGCCGCGTATAACTCGACGTTTCTAGGATTGTTGGAGAAAGAAAATGGCAAGATATCTGGGCCCTAAGCTCAAGCTGAGCCGTCGTGAAGGTACTGACCTGTTCCTGAAATCAGGCGTACGTGCGATTGACTCTAAGTGTAAAATTGACACCGCTCCTGGTCAGCACGGTGCGCGCAAGCCACGTCTGTCTGACTACGGTGTTCAGTTACGTGAAAAGCAGAAAGTACGTCGTATCTACGGTGTGCTGGAGCGTCAGTTCCGTAACTACTACAAAACCGCCGCTCGCCTGAAAGGCAACACTGGTGAAAACCTGTTGGTGCTGTTGGAAGGCCGTTTAGATAACGTAGTTTACCGCATGGGTTTCGGTGCCACTCGCGCTGAATCACGTCAGTTGGTAAGCCACAAGGCGATCATGGTTAATGGTAAGGTCGTTAACGTTCCTTCTTTCCAAGTTTCTGTGAATGACGTAATCAGCATTCGCGAGAAATCTAAGAAGCAGGCTCGTATCAAGGCAGCGATGGAGCTGGCTGAGCAGCGCGAAAAAGCAGCATGGCTGGAAGTAGACGCTGCGAAGATGGAAGGTGTGTTCAAGCGCATTCCTGAGCGCTCCGATCTGTCTGCGGACATTAACGAACACCTGATCGTCGAGCTTTACTCCAAGTAAGGCTTAGCAGCAAAGAGAGGACACAATGCAGGGTTCTGTGACAGAGTTTCTTAAACCGCGCCTGGTAGATATCGAGCAAATCAGTTCGACGCATGCCAAGGTCACCCTTGAACCACTTGAGCGTGGCTTTGGCCATACTCTGGGTAACGCACTGCGCCGCATTCTGCTTTCGTCTATGCCGGGTTGCGCGGTGACTGAGGTTGAAATTGATGGTGTACTGCATGAGTACAGCACCAAAGAAGGTGTACAGGAAGATATCCTGGAAATCCTGCTCAACCTGAAAGGGCTCGCGGTCAAGGTTCAGGGTAAAGATGAAGTCATTCTGACTCTGAATAAATCTGGTATCGGCCCTGTAACCGCAGCCGACATCATCCATGACGGTGATGTTGAGATCGTGAATCCGCAGCACGTAATCTGCCATCTGACTGATGAAGACGCCGCTATCAGCATGCGTATCAAAGTTCAGCGTGGTCGTGGTTATGTGCCGGCTTCCGCTCGTATTCATACTGAAGAAGACGAGCGTCCGATCGGTCGTTTGCTGGTCGATGCCTGTTTCAGCCCGGTAGAGCGCATTGCATACAATGTAGAAGCTGCCCGTGTTGAACAGCGTACCGATCTGGACAAGCTGGTTATCGAGATGGAAACCAACGGTACTATTGATCCTGAAGAAGCGATCCGTCGTGCCGCGACCATCCTGGCTGAACAGCTGGAAGCTTTCGTTGACTTGCGTGATGTTCGTCAGCCGGAAGTGAAAGAAGAGAAGCCGGAATTCGATCCAATTCTGCTGCGTCCTGTCGACGATCTGGAATTGACTGTCCGCTCTGCTAACTGCCTGAAGGCAGAAGCTATCCACTACATCGGTGATTTGGTACAGCGTACAGAAGTTGAACTGCTGAAGACGCCAAACCTTGGTAAGAAGTCTCTGACTGAGATCAAGGACGTTCTGGCATCTCGCGGTCTGTCTCTGGGTATGCGCCTGGAAAACTGGCCTCCAGCAAGCATTGCTGATGAGTAACCAGATCACAGGTTAAGGTTTTTCTGAGAAGGATAAGGTCATGCGCCATCGTAAGAGTGGTCGTCAACTGAACCGTAACAGCAGCCATCGTCAGGCTATGTTCCGCAACATGGCCAGCTCTCTGGTTCGTCACGAAGTAATCAAGACGACCCTGCCTAAGGCAAAAGAGCTGCGTCGCGTAGTTGAGCCGCTGATCACCCTTGCCAAGACCGACAGCGTTGCAAACCGTCGTCTGGCATTCGCTCGCACTCGTGATAACGAGATCGTTGCGAAACTGTTTAATGAATTGGGCCCACGTTTTGTGAACCGTGCTGGCGGATACACTCGTATCCTGAAGTGTGGTTTCCGTGCGGGTGACAACGCGCCGATGGCTTACATCGAGCTGGTTGACCGTGCTCCAGTTGCAGAAGCTGCAGCTGAGTAATCACGCCAAATTAAAAAAGCCGGGTTTATCCCGGCTTTTTTATTGTCTTTTTTCCACTCCCCTGCTTTCCTTCCTACATGCTTATTTGCTGCTTACTTGTCACTTGTCGTTTTGCTGCTTAAGTAAATCACGAATTTCGGTCAGTAACTTTTCTTCTGCACTGGGTTCAGGCGTTGGCGCAGGTGCGGCTTCTTCTTTACGTTTGAGTCGATTCAACGCTTTTACGGCGACAAAAATGGCAAATGCGATGATGGTGAAATCGAACAGTTGCTGGATGAACATGCCGTAGTTAAGCGTGAGCGCTGGCGCTGCTGCGGTGGCTTCACGCAGTTCGAGATGAAATTGACGAAAATCGACCCCACCAATCACCAGTCCCAATACGGGCATGATGATATCGCCGACCAGTGAAGAGACAATTTTGCCAAATGCCGCACCGATAATCACACCGACGGCTAAGTCCACCACATTGCCACGCATGGCAAATTCACGAAATTCTTTTAAAAAGCTCATGATCCCAATCCTTTTGTACTTTGCTTGTATACCGGCGGGTACGCCACGTTGCTGATAGGGGTAACGATAGACACAACATTATGTGAATATAGCCTGTACCCTAACTTTGTGTGACATTTCAGGCAAATAAAAAAGCAGAATAAATTCTGCTTTTTTGGGGGATATAGTGGTGAGCTGAGGAGCTTACAAGAAGAACGGGCTCGGCTGGAACAGGCGTTCAACGTCGGGCACGTGCTTTTTATCAGTAAGGAACATTACCACGTGGTCGCCCTGTTCGATGACGGTATCATCGTGGGCAATCATCACACTGTCGCCCCGGACAATCGCACCGATGGTGGTACCGCTTGGCAGACGAATTTCACCAATTGCGCGCCCGACCACTTTCGAGGTGGACTCGTCACCGTGGGCAATGGCTTCGATGGCTTCGGCTGCACCACGACGAAGTGAGGACACACTTACAATGTCGGCCTTGCGTACGTGGGTTAACAGTGCGGAAATGGTGGCTTGCTGCGGCGAAATCGCCACATCAATCACGCCGCCTTGCACCAGATCCACATAGGCTGAGCGCTGGATCAGCACCATGGTTTTTTTGGCGCCCAGTCGCTTGGCTAGCATTGCCGACATGATGTTGGCTTCATCATCGTTAGTGATAGCGATGAACACATCGACTTGCTCAATATGCTCTTCGTTGAGCAGCTCCTGATCGGAGGCATCACCACAAAATACGATGGTGTCGTGCAGCATTTCAGCCAGCTCGGCAGCGCGCTCAGGGTTACGCTCAATGAGCTTGATGCTGTAGTTTTGCTCCAGCTCCTTGGCCAACCCGGCCCCGATATTCCCGCCACCGACAATCATTAGTCGCTTATACGGTTTTTCTAACCGTTGTAATTCACTCATGACCGCGCGGATATGGTGTGTTGCCGCGACAAAGAACACTTCATCATCGGCTTCGATGATGGTGGTACCTTGTGGCTTGATCGGACGACCTTGGCGGAAGATTGCTGCGACGCGGGTATCGATGTGTGGCATATGCTCACGCAGCGCCGATAAGGCATTTCCGACCAACGGCCCACCATAGTAGGCTTTCACCGCGACCAAACTGACTTTATCTTCGGCGAAGTTCACCACTTGCAGTGCGCCTGGGTATTCGATCAATTTGCGGATGTAGTCGGTGACCAGTTGCTCTGGTGTGATCAAGTAATCGATCGGCACCGCTTCATTGGTGAACAGACGACCTTGCTCTTTGATGTACTCTGGCGCGCGGATCCGGGCGATCCGATTCGGGGTGTTGAACAGCGAATAGGCCACCTGACAGGCGATCATGTTGGTTTCATCGGAGTTGGTGACGGCAACCAGCATGTCGGTATCTTGCGCACCGGCTTCACGCAGTACGCGCGGGTGTGCGCCGTGGCCGAGCACGACGCGCAGGTCAAACTTATCCTGTAACTGGCGTAGACGCTCCGGATCCTGATCGACGATCGTGATGTCGTTATTTTCACCCACCAGATTTTCGGCCAGTGTGCCGCCGACTTGGCCGGCGCCGAGGATAATAATCTTCATTGCATCGTATCCGTTTGACTGATCTGAGGTTAGGCTGTTTTTCTTAGTTTGGCATAGAAAAAGCCATCGCCGCGTTGGCTATCCGGTAATAGCTGCCAGTCTGGCTGCGCATCCTTACCTAGCGGGATCAATTCTGCATCCTTTGTGCGTTGCAGGAAAGCCTCAATCTGCAAATGGTTTTCTTCTGGCAGCACCGAGCAGGTAGCATATACCAAGATGCCGCCCGGTTTGAGCAGATCCCAGGTGGCATCGAAGATCTCTTTTTGTAGCTCGGTGAGCACGTCGATATCGGCGGCACGACGGAGCCATTTGATGTCAGGATGACGGCGGATTACGCCGGTTGCCGAGCACGGTGCATCTAATAAGATGCGGTCAAATTGCCCTTCTGGCCACCATTGGCGCGGCTGCCGGCCATCACCACAAATCAATGTCGCCTGTTGACCTAATCGCTCAAGGTTTTCCGCAACGCGATTCAGACGTGTTTGTTCGACATCTACCGCTACGACCTGCGCGTGTGGTGCCATTTCCAGAATATGGGTCGTTTTCCCACCCGGCGCGGCGCACACATCCAATATCAGTTCGCCGTTTTGCGGCTCCAGCAGTAATGCGGCGTGCTGGGCGGACAAATCTTGTACGGTGACCCAACCATCGGCAAAACCCGGTAGACGGGTAACAGCAACCGGTGCGTGCAACAAGATGGCATCGGGGTGTTCAGCACTGAGTTCGGCCTCGATCTGCTGCTCGGTCAACAGCGCCAAATAGTCTGTGGCGCTGTGGTGTTGGCGGTTGACCCGCAGCCACATCGGCGGTTTTTGGTTGTTATTGTCGAGGATGTGACTCCACTGTTCGGGATAGGCGTTTTGTAGACGCTTGACCAGCCACTGTGGATGCAGGTGACTTGGGGCAGATTTTAGATCTGCTAGCGCCAAAATAGCATCTTGTTCTCGTTGGAAACGGCGCAGCACGCCATTGACCAAGGCGCGGAAGGCTGGGCGCTTTAAGGCGACCACGGCATTAACTGATTCGCCGACCGCGGCATGTGGCGGGATACGGGTATACAGCAGCTGGTACAGGCCAACTAGTAGCAGCTGATGGATAATGCGTTGCTTGCCGCTGAGCGGTTTTTCCAGCAGCTGTTGCAGGCAAGCTTCCAGACGCGGTAATACTCGCAAGGTGCCAAAACAGATTTCTTGCAGGAGACCCGCATCCCGTTCAGCAATTTTGTGCTGCGCTTTGGGCAGTGCACTGCTGAGCGATTGGCCTTGCTCCAGCACTTGGTAAAGGATGTCGGCGGCGACGGCGCGTACGTTTGTTTTCATGATTATCAAAAAAGCCGGCATCGCCGGCTTATCAGTTAGAGTTAGCTAAGGACGGTGCCTGGTTCAAACCATTCCCGTCGAGAATTGAGCAGGTCTTGCACTGGCATCGGTTTTTTACCGGCCGGCTGCAAGACGGTCAGGTTCAACACGCCCTCTGCGGTGGCAATTTGAATGCCCTGCTTGTCGGCGTGCAACACGGTGCCCGGCGTCGCGTTTTGCTGGTGTGGCAGCACGTTGGCTTGCCAAACTTTAATGGTTTGCCCAGCGACGTCAAAATAGCTCATCGGCCATGGATTAAAGGCGCGAATGCAGCGTTCACTGAAATCAGCCGGTTGCTGCCAATCGAGGCGACCTTCTTCTTTGCTGAGCTTTTCAGCGTAAGTGACCAGTGCTTCGTCTTGCACTTGCGGCTGGGCGCGACCTTCGGCCAATTGGGCCAAGGTGGTCAGTAGGGCATCTGGGCCCATATCCGCCAATTTTTGGTACAAGCTGGCACTGGTGTCTTGCGCAGTAATTGGGCAAGCGACCTTATGCAGCATATCGCCGGTATCCAGACCGATATCCATCTGCATGATGGTGATGCCAGTTTCGCTATCACCGGCCCATAGTGAGCGCTGGATAGGCGCTGCGCCTCGCCAGCGTGGTAGCAAGGAGCCGTGTACGTTGATGCAACCTAAACGCGGCAGATCCAGCACCACTTTAGGCAGGATTAAGCCATAGGCTACCACCACCATAACATCGGCATTCAGGGCGGCCAGCTCTTGCTGGTACTCTTCTTTGCGCAGTGTGGGCGGCTGGAATACCGGAATGGCGTGTTGTTCGGCCAGTACTTTGACTGGACTTGGGGTGAGTTTTTTTCCGCGACCAGCTGGGCGATCCGGCTGGGTGTAGACGCCGACGACCTGATGTTCAGAAGCGAGCAGCGCGTCAAGATGACGCGCTGCAAAATCAGGGGTACCGGCAAAGACAATACGTAATGCTTGGCTCAAAAGGTAACTCCGTTAAGCTTGACGACGGGCCTGTTTATCCATCTTTTCAATCTTCTGTCGGATGCGCTGACGTTTGAGCGGTGACAGGTAATCGACAAACAGTTTGCCTTCGAGGTGATCCATTTCATGTTGAATACAGATCGCCAGCAGATCATCTGCTTCCAGCTCGAAAGGCTGCCCTTCATAGTTAAGAGCACGGATCCGGACTTGTTCGGCCCGGGCAATCAGTGCCCGCGAACCTGGGACTGACAGGCATCCTTCCTCGATTCCGGTATCCCCTGATTTTTCAATCAGCTCCGGATTGATCAGAACCAAACGTTCATTGCGGTTTTCGGACACATCAATGACAACGATCCGTTGGTGTATGTTCACTTGTGTAGCTGCCAGTCCGATACCTTCTTCTTCATACATGGTATCAAACATATCGTCTACGATACGCTGGATGTCAGCATTCACTTCAGCAACCGGCGCCGCTTTGGTGCGCAGCCGCTCGTCGGGAAAATGTAATACCTGCAATACTGCCATAAGAGTCTTGGAGCTGTACCTTGATTTCTAAACCGATGATCGGTGACATTCTAGACATTTTCACCGGTGATTGACAGCATTTGGTCGTCGACCACCATCTGAAAGGTAAAATGCCGTGAAGTTTCGTTGGCTATCTCTGCTGTTGCTCGTGCCTTGGCTGAGTATAAGTGCTCCTCAGCTCAAAGATAACTATCCGCAAGAATATATCGTGAGGAAGGGCGATACGCTATGGGATATTGCCGGCCGGTTTCTGACTCAACCGTGGCGTTGGCCGGAGATTTGGCAGAAGAACCAGCAGATTGCCGATCCGCATTGGATCTTTCCGGGCGATCGTTTGTATCTGCATTGGGTGAATGGCAAACCGGTGCTGAGTAAAGATCCGCACGTGGGCAGTGGTGCGGCCTATGGCGTCAGCCCGATCCCGACGTTGGATGTGGGACGTCTGCTCACTTACCTTAATCAAGAGCAAATTGCCGATCAGCAGGCACTGAAAGAGTGGCCTAAAGTGATTGGTAATAATGATGGGCAGCGGCGGATGACCGGCGGTCGGCCTTTGTATGTCGATGGCCTGTTGGTGAGTGGCGAACGCTATGCGGTGTTCCGTCCACAAGAAACTATTCGCGATAGCAATCGGCAGACTCTCGGAGTGCGCATGAGCCGAGTGGCGACGATTGAAGTGTCTGAGAGCGGGCCAGTCAGCACCGCCTTGGTGGTGGGCGATCCGCTGTTGGAAATTGCGCCGGGCGATGTGGTGGTGCCGGAGTTGCAGTCTGATTCTTATTCGCTGCGCATGGGCTTGCAGCCGAGCAGCGCCATTAAAGGTGAAATCTTAGATACCTCCAGCGGCAGTAACTGGATGGTGCCGCGTGATGTGGTGACGCTGAATATCGGCAAAACGCAAGGTGTGCGTCAGGGCGATGTGTTTTTAGTCAAAGCGCCGGGCTTGGAGACGGTGAAAACACGTGAAGGGCGTAAACTGGCGCAAGATGCGACCACCGGCCAGCGTTGGCTAGATCGCAATAATGAGCGTCTACCGGGTGAGTGGGTTGGTCAAGTGGTGGTGTTTCAGGTGACGGACAAACTAAGTCTGGGCTTACTGATGTCACTGCAAGAGCCGACCCGACTGGGCGCACAAGTGATTAGCCCGCGTTACGCCGATAGTTTGCATCATGCCAGCGCCGGTTGAGTGTTGGTTACGCTTGTACAGCGTACCGGGCATCGGTCCGGTACGCCTGAAACAATGGTTAAGCCGCTTTTCTTTGGCGCAACTGGCAGCAAACTCGGTTGATGACTGGCGCCGCCTCGGTTGGAGCGAGCGTCAGTGTGCGTTTTGGCAGCAAGAATCTCTACAATGGGTCGCGCACGCTTTGGCGTGGCGTGATGCGTCATCGTCCCATCATATTTTAACGCCGGACTCTCCTGCGTACCCACCTTTATTACAGCAACTCCCGGATGCGCCTGTGGTCTTATTTATACAAGGTTCGCCGGAAGTTTTGTTGCGTCCACAATTGGCGATGGTGGGCAGCCGAGATTGCACTCCGTATGGTAAACAGTGGGGACATTATTTCGCGGCCGAATTAGCGCGCAGTGGCATGGTGATCACCAGCGGTTTGGCGTTGGGTATTGATGCTTGTTGCCATCAGGCAGCATTGGAGGTGTCAGGGCTGACGGTGGCCGTATTGGGCAGCGGTTTGCAAAAACTCTACCCGCGTCAGCACCAACGCTTAGCGCAGCAGATTGTGGCGCAGCAAGGGGCGCTGGTGTCGGAGTTTTTCCCGTGGCAGGCGGCGCGACCAGAGCATTTTCCGCGTCGCAACCGAATTATCAGTGGATTGGCGGTTGGCTTATTGGTGGTGGAGGCCACGGAAGGCAGCGGCTCGTTGATTTCGGCGCGTTATGCGTTAGAGCAAGGACGCGAGGTGTTTGCTTTACCGGGCGCCATTGGTAGCGGGGCCAGTCGTGGTTGCCATCAGCTGATCCGGCAAGGTGCTTGGTTGGTGGAGTCGCCAGCCGATATCCAAGAGCAGCTCGGCAGTCTGCTCTGTTGGGTAAATGAACAGCAAACAGAATTAATTGCATCTACCGAGGCTCAGCAATTGCCATTTGCCAAGCTGTTAGCTACCGTAACGGAAGAAGTTACACCTGTAGATGTTGTCGCCGAACGTGCCGGCCAACCTGTTGCTGAAGTTCTGATCCAATTACTGGAGTTAGAACTGGCCGGTTGGATCGCAGCAGTACCTGGCGGCTATGTCCGGATAAGGAGGACAGGCCATGTTCGACGTATTGATGTACCTATTTGAAACTTATGTCCACACGGAGCAAGAAATCCAAGTGGATCAGGAAGCTCTGTCCGATGAGTTGACGCGGGCCGGTTTTCATCCGGAAGAAATTAACAAGGCGCTGATCTGGCTTGAGAAGCTGGCAGCTCTGCAGGAAAGTGATGTAACGCCGTATCTGCTGGCGCAAGCGCCGGATACTATCCGCATCTACACCGATGAAGAGATGAATCGTCTGGATGTCGAGTGTCGTGGCTTTTTGCTGTTTTTAGAACAGATTGAAGTCTTGGATACCGACACCCGCGAGATGGTCATCGATCGGGTGATGGAGCTGGAAGCCGGTGAGCTGGAGCTCGAAGATCTGAAGTGGGTGGTACTGATGGTGCTGTTTAATGTGCCAGGGCATGAAGCGGCCTATGAAAAGATGGAAACTATCCTGTTTGAAGCCAAAGGCGAAGGGATGCAGCACTGAATATGAGTAAGACCCCGTTATTTCAGGCGCATTCGCAGTCGGATGTGTGTCCGGAGTGCGGCGCGGCCCTGCAAATCCGTCAAGGTAAGCAGGGCCTCTTTTTAGGCTGTAGCGCCTATCCGGCTTGTGATTATCTGCGCCCACTGCAGCAGCGTGATGGTCACATCATTAAAGTGCTGGAAGGCCAACCTTGTCCAGTTTGCCAAGCAGACTTGGTGTTGCGCCAAGGTCGCTATGGGATGTTTGTGGGCTGCTCCGCTTATCCGCAGTGTGACTATACCCAAGCATTAGATGCCCCAGCGCAAACGGCGGCGGCGTGTCCGCAGTGTCACTCAGGACAGCTGTTGCAACGCTTATCGCGTTATGGCAAAACGTTCTACGCCTGCGATCGCTATCCGGCCTGTCAGTTTGCTGTCAATTACAAACCGATTAGCCGCGAATGCCCACACTGCCATTATCCGTTGTTGCTGGAGCGCAAAACGGCGCACGGTGTACGTCTGCAATGTGCGAACAAGCAGTGCGGACGCTGGATTGATCACGACTAATTTCCGGAAGATTCCCATGAGCTCATTAGAACACTGTGTGGCAGCCCTGCGTCAGGGGGAGGTCATTGCTTATCCCACCGAAGCGGTCTTTGGCGTGGGCTGTGATCCGGATAATCAGCTGGCCGTTGAACGGTTGTTAGCACTGAAACAGCGACTGGTGGAAAAAGGCTTGATCCTCATAGCTTCTGACTATGCCCAATTACAGCCATATGTGGATGACAGCCTGCTCTCTGATGAGTGTCTGGCGCGCATTTTACACAGCTGGCCAGGGCCGGTGACATGGGTGATGCCGGCTAAATCGTCAGTGCCGCGTTGGCTGACGGGTCAGTTTGACTCAATAGCGGTGCGGGTCTCCGATCATCCGGATGTGCGCCGTTTGTGCCAGGCATTTGGTAAACCTCTGACCTCAACCAGTGCCAATTTGACCGGCTTGCCTCCTTGCCGTTTAGAGCACGAGGTGGTGGCGCAATTTGGCACCCAGCTAGCCGTGTTATCCGGACTGGTGGGTGGTCGAGAGAACCCGTCTGAAATTCGAGATGCGCAAACCGGCGCCGTGTTGCGCCCGAGTTGATTGCTGCTTGTTGTATTTTGTCATCCATTCCTGCTACGGAGTCTGAATGCCATGGATCATTATGCTGTTATTGGTCATCCGATAAACCACAGTCGTTCGCCATTGATCCATCGGCTCTTTGCCGAGCAGACTGGGCAGGACATCTGCTATGAGGCATTGCTCGGTCCGTTAGAAGGCTGTGATGATTTTATTCGCCAGTTTTTTCGCCAGCACGGGCGAGGCTGTAATATCACAGTGCCGTTCAAAGAGTTGGCCTTCCAGCTCGCCGAACATAAAACTCCGCGCGCGCAGTTGGCCGGAGCGGTGAATACCTTGCGCTTGAATGACGATGGCTCGCTGTTGGGGGATAACACCGATGGCGCTGGCTTGGTGGAAGATTTACGTCGGTTACAGTTTCCGTTGCAAGGGGCGCGCATCTTGTTGCTGGGTGCTGGTGGCGCGGCACGTGGCGCGTTACATCCATTGCTCGAGCAACAACCCGCTTCGCTGACCATTGCCAATCGCACGTTGGTGCGGGCGCAAGCGCTGGTGGCGATGAGTGTGGAGAGTGGCGTTACGATCAGCGCAGCAGACTATGCCCGCTTAGTGGACGCGGAATTCGATCTGATCATCAATGCAACCGCCAGCGGTATTCAAGGCGATGTTCCTCCGCTTGCCGCCAGCGTGATCGGGGCGCAGACCGCCTGCTACGACATGTATTACAGCCGTGAACTGACGCCATTCTTAGCTTTCGCGGCAGAAGCTGGGGCGCAGCAACTGGCCGATGGCATTGGCATGCTGGTGGGGCAGGCGGCACATGCCTTTTATTTATGGCGTGGTATCATGCCGGAGATTCTCCCGGTTATTACGCAGTTACGTTAGAGAGTATAAGCATGAATCAAGCAATCCTATTTCCAGAGCTGGAGCGCTGGAGTGATGAGTTGCAGCAAGTGGTCTTTCCGGCCATGGTGCAGGGAATGCGGATTGAGTGTCGAATTGGTTTACATGCCTTAAGTGTGCGAGCAGGTTGCCTCGTTGCTCCTGAACAGGCGCTAGCGATTTTCCGTCAATGGCGCTGGGATATTGAAGAAGAAGCCGAAGAGGCCATCAGACAAGATGCGTTTGATGACCTCGGAATGATCCACTTGCAGTAAACGCACGTTGATCATTGCGCTTGTTCGGCCAGATACTCGTTCTTGAGATGTAGATAGTTATCGGCTGATTGTTGTAACGAGGCGCGTTCTTCTGCAGTCAGCAAACGCGCCTGACGTACCGGATTACCCAGATACAGATAACCACTTTCCAGATGCTTGTGCGGCGGAACCAAACCACCGGCGCCAATGATCACTTCATCTTCAATCACTGCACCATCAAGAATAATTGCGCCCATGCCAATCAGAACCCGATTGCCGACCGTGCAACCGTGCAGCACCGCTTTATGGCCGATGGTCACGTCATCGCCCAGATACAGTGGTAGGCCGGCTGGGTTATCGCTGGTCTTACGGGTTACATGCAGAACACTACCGTCTTGGATGTTGGTCCGATTACCGACGGTGATATAGTTCACATCACCGCGGATCACCACGCTAGGCCAGATGCTGACATCATCACCGAGCGTAACATGGCCGATAATGACGCAACTTTCATCCAGCATGACCCGTTGGCCAATTTCCGGTGTTTTGCCTTTATAAGGACGCAATACCGTCATAAATTAAAACCTTTCTTATTCATGTGATTAATCTGCGGTTAGTCTACGGTGTTCAGCGGTCGGTACAATCAGCACAGAATAAAAAAGGTGGAAACTACAGATTCCATCACGATCGTCCGACAGTACGCAGGATCTTACGTAAGGGCGAAGATCCTCGCAAAGAATAAAAAGTAATCACTCGATCGCATTGTGCGAATTTTTGCTTGCCAGAATGAAATCACGCCCTATAATGCGACCCCACTGACACGGCAGCAGTGATGCAAATCACCGTGGTCGGTGGTCAACGAAACAACGCAGTTGAGCATGATAAAAAATGCTTGACGGCACAGCAGGAAAGCGGAATAATGCGCGTCCTGTCGTTACTTCGGTAACGAAACGCTCTTTAAAAAGTTAATCAGACAATCT
>NZ_JRKB01000075.1:0-43682 GCF_000800945.1 Plesiomonas sp. ZOR0011 | reverse complement strand
TCTGGCTCTGGCTCTGGCTCTGGCTCTGGCTCTGGCTCTGGCTCTGGCTCTGGCTCTGGCTCTGGCTCTGGCTCTGCAGGCAGAGTAACGCTCTCAATCACAGGAGCAACCGGCTCGCTCGCGGGCTCGCTAACCATTTCTGGCGCATGAGTAACCACCGGTTCACTCACCTCAGCCGCCAGCGGCGCTGGCGTAGTGTCGGCTTCCGGCTCAACATGAGGCTGTTCAGGCTGTTCAGGCTGTTCAGTAACAGGCGCACCCACCACTGGCTGACTGTCAACTGGCGCCGGCGCGTTAGCCGCGCTTTCTGCAACCACCGCGGCGGCCACAGACGAATCAGCCGACGACTGCGCAGGGGCCTGAGCTTGATGGTCTTCGACTGGCGAGGTCACGGCCTCGGTTGGGGAAGCAGACGTATCCGCAGTGGCCTGTTCGTCGACAGACTCCTGCTCTTTATTACGGCCCAATCCCAGCCACGACCAAAATCCACGTTTCTTTTCTTTAGTCATTTCGCAATACGACCCTGCGCAATTAGAATGTAATCTTGAATGAACCCCGTAGTTTACCACTTTCCTGGCGGTCAAAAAATTGTATGGCTAGACGATCTCCGACAACAGCAAAAAATCCTACCGGTCAAATCCGGATTATCAGCGGACAGTGGCGTGGACGCAAACTGCCCGTCCCAGACAGTCCGGGCCTGCGCCCAACCACCGACAGGGTACGGGAAACTGTCTTTAACTGGTTAGCCCCGGTGCTGCATGGAGCACGCTGCCTCGATTGCTTTACCGGTAGCGGAGCGCTGGGGTTAGAAGCGCTGTCCCGCTATGCCAGTGAAGTCATTATGCTGGAATATGAACGCAATGTAGCCGAACAGCTGCGAAAAAACGTGCAATTATTGAAATCCGAGCAAGCTAAGGTGATTCAGACCGACAGTCTGCAGTATCTGGCTCAACCGGGACAGCCGTTTGATGTAGTGTTTATCGATCCGCCTTTTCGTCGTGGCATGCTGCACGATTGCTGTCGCCTGTTAGAGCAAAATAATTGGCTCAGTGCGGGGGCTTATATCTATGTCGAGGCCGAATTAGAGGCCGGCGACCTGCCCGTGCCGCACAACTGGCGCTTACACCGCGAGAAAACTGCCGGCCAAGTGGCCTATCGCTTGTATATTCGTGGCACGGAAGAGGCGCCTGCGGAGGCTGACGATGTGGCTTAATCTCGGGCGCGCCTTGATGCTGGTGGTGTGGGGGCTGCTACTGACTAATCTGGTACACCCGCTATCACCGAAAACCCTGAGCGCTCTGCTGTATCTGCTGCTGGGGCTGACCTTGGTGATGCATACGCTGCAATTGCTGTTGGCGCGCACCCTGCTGGGCAAAAGCCGTCCGCTGGGACGCGCAGGCAGTCTGCGCGTGATGCTGTTTGGGGTACTGGAGCTGATCCCACTGCGTCGCCGTTTGGAACAAGATGCTAGGCCTAGCGCGGCGCCTTCTGACGCAACGCTACCGCGCCAGCAACAATAACCAAGCATCATAGTAAGACAGCTTAGCGAACAAGCTCAGCGCCAAAGCTAAGCATCAGCGGCGAGAATGGCTGGGATGGATGACGCCGTAGGGCGTCATCCTGCTATCGACCCTAGCTCGAATCACTTAGAGCCGGATAACGTACCTTGTCAGCGCGGCCTTAGCGGTTCACACCCGGCAGCGGCAAGTGGAAATAGCGCGCAATACCATCGAGGAACATTTGGGTGGAGATCATCACCAAAATCAGCCCCATCAGACGCTCCATCGCATCCAAGCCTTTGGTTCCCAACCAGCGATTCAGCACTTCTGACGACAGCAAAATCAGCACGCTCAAGCCCCACGACAGCAACAGCGCCAGCACCAAGGTCATGTTTTCCCCTGGATGCTGCTTTGCCAGCAACAACAAAGCCGCCAATACTGACGGTCCAGCCACCAGCGGGATCGCCAACGGCACCAAAAACGGCTCTTCACCCGGCTTTAATCCGGTCACGCCACCGGGCTTAGGGAAAATCATGCGGATCGCAATCAAGAACAGAATAATACCGCCGGAAATCGACACGGTTTCTTCGCGGACATTCAGGAATGACAGCAGGTGATCGCCAGCAAACAAGAACAGCATCATCACCAGCAACGCAATCAGCAGCTCGCGCAACAAGACAAAACGTCTACGTTTTGGCTCCAAATGCCGCAATACCGACATAAATACCGGTAAATTTCCCAAAGGATCCATAATCAGAAACAACAGCACCGCTGCTGACATCATTTCCATCGTGCCTTTTCCTGCCTGTTGGCCGTGTAGTCAAACGGCAAGTATACCCAGTGGCCGTGGTAAAGCTCCATATGCAAGGGGCAGCGCGCGTGGCTTTAACCGGTCATTTATGGCTTAAATGCACATTTTCCCAGCAATAAATAGCGGATAAATCCCACTTTCTTTGTGTTATTAATTGAAAGCGGTAAAAAGCCGCCTTCAGGGGTTGCACCGGCTTATGCAATCGGTAAGGTGAAAGAGGTGCTCCGGCAATACGGCCGGCACATTTTCGGACTTTCACTCACTCAGCTTAGGATGATCGCGTGATGAAAAATGTAGGACTCGTTGGATGGCGTGGCATGGTCGGCTCCGTGCTGATGCAGCGCATGCAGGAAGAACAGGATTTCGCTCTGATTAACCCGGTGTTTTTCACCACCTCGCAAGCCGGTCAAGCGGCGCCGATGGTCGGCGGGAAAACGGGCGTGCTGCAAGATGCCTATGATCTGGATGCCCTGCGGGCGCTGGACATTATTATCACCTGCCAAGGCGGTGATTACACCAACGAGATCTACCCGAAATTACGCGCCAGCGGCTGGCAGGGTTACTGGATTGATGCGGCCTCTAGCCTGCGTATGCAAGACGAAGCCATCATCATTCTCGACCCAGTCAACCAGCAAGTGATCCAGCGCGGTCTGGAGCAAGGCATTAAGACCTTTGTCGGCGGTAACTGTACCGTGAGTTTGATGCTGATGGCGCTCGGTGGCCTGTTTGCTGAAGATCTGGTGGAGTGGGTGTCGGTGGCCACCTATCAAGCCGCCTCTGGCGGTGGTGCGCGCCACATGCGTGAGCTGCTGACCCAAATGGGCATGCTGCAACAGACCGTGGCCAGCGAACTGGCCGATCCGGCCTCCGCCATTTTGGATATCGAACGTAAAGTTACCGCCAAAACCCGTGACGGCAGTCTGCCGGTCGATAACTTTGGCGTGCCGCTAGCAGGCAGTTTGATCCCGTGGATCGACAAACAACTGGATAACGGCCAGAGCCGTGAAGAGTGGAAAGGTCAGGCGGAAACCAACAAGATTTTGGGCATCGACGGCCAACCGATTCCGGTCGATGGCCTGTGTGTGCGTGTTGGCGCGCTGCGCTGCCACAGCCAAGCCTTCACCTTGAAACTCAAGCGTGACGTCAGCCTAACCAGCATCGAACAGCTGTTGGCGACCCACAATGATTGGGTCAAAGTGATCCCGAATCAGCGCGAAATCACCATGCAAGAGCTAACGCCAGCCCGCGTGACCGGCACCCTGTCGGTACCGGTAGGCCGTCTGCGTAAGCTGAATATGGGGCCTGATTATCTGTCGGCCTTCACCGTGGGTGACCAGCTGCTGTGGGGCGCGGCCGAGCCGCTACGCCGCATGCTGCGTCTGCTGCTAAGCGCCTAAGCGCGGCCGCAGTCATCGCTGCAACCGATGCACGCAATACCGTCCGGTACTGGCTGTACGCCGGACGGTTACACCGGCCAAAACCAGCCTAACAGCAAAAACAGCAAGGTGACGCCGAGCACCAAAATGGCCACCAGCAGCCACATCAACCGTGGCGCGCGCGGAGTGAGTAACTGCTCACATTCGCGACACGCGCGGAAAAAATCGCGCTCATCCTCCAAGCGATAGCCATCTTCATGCATCAAGCGATTACGCACCGTAGCGATAAAACGCAATTTGCGCGCCGCCGCTTCCGGTAGGCGATCGTCGCATGAGGTGATCAACTCATGTAATCCGCGACCTTCGGCATGAAAATGCTGGCGCAGCAAGCGCTCCAGACGCCGGGTGGCTTTGACTACCCGATCTATTTGTCCCATGCCATCCTCCTTGTTGCCTGACTGCTGACGCGGCGAACGGCGCAACTAAGCCGCTCAGCTTCCCACGTTAAGCGCACCGATTTTTCTCTAGTGTGACTGATTTGTAAGCTGCTGTGCAACGGTTATCCCGTGGCCGCGACATCCAAAGCCATACGAGAAAGCGGTGCGAGAAAAGATGATGAAACGCATCGCGCAGCCTGAAAACAATTTATTAACATTTTCAATTTGAGAGCGAGGTAACGTTACAGGCTGTTTGTTCGGTCTGCAGGGCAGCCCTTTGTTACAATCAATAGAAAAATCACAACGATAACCCTCTGTGACGCCGAAGAAGAGTGACAACCCAGCCAACGCGCAGTATGCGTTGGGCCGTCATTCCTATTCAGCGCTCACTGTGTCCCTACTGACTGTGAGAGTGAACCGCATGCCAATGACCAGATGCCGTTATTTTTCTGCTCTGGTTCTTTACTGTCTGAGTGCGCTGCTCCCGGCAGGCGCCGCCAGCCTCGACTTTAAAGGCACCTTAGCCACCCCGTTCCTCAACCATCCGCGCGGTGCCACTTTCAACGCCACTATTTTCTTCGACCCCAATGCCAGCAGTTTTGAATCAGGAGGCGAGCTGGGGGTCTGGCAACAAGAGCACTACCCGTTCCAGCAAGTGGCCATTGTGATTGAAGATCAGCTGTATCAGGTCAACGCCCTCGAGCAATCGGCGCTGGATAACCGGATTCGGATCGTCCACTGCCAAACGGTGACTGCGGTGTGTACCTTCGATGAAATCAGTTTACATGCCAACGGGGAAGTCAGCGGCCAATTGGATGCGCCCAGAATTCAATTTACCCTGCGTGGCAATGCCGGTTGGCTGAAAGACGCGCATTTACCGGATACCATGGCGCTGCGCGAGCTGATGCAAACCGCCAATCAGGCTAGCATGACGCTGCAATCGGACTTTGAGTCCTCCTCTTTGCGCATCGAGCGCTGACCGACGCCGAACCGCCGGCGCGGAGCCCTGTTCGCGTTACGCCGCCCGTAAGCAGGTCGACGCGTAGAATTGCGCCGCGACAGCGCGCACCGTCTACTACTCTGAGCGCCTTCTGTTATCATCATGCTCTCCGAGCTGGGAGTCATGCCACATGAAACGCCATTTAGTTTATCTGGGATCTCTTATCATGAGCGCAGTATTACAGGCCGCGCCGGTTGCCGAGCCGTCATCCTTTTCGCCGGCGCCGCGTGAAGCGAACTACCCCGAGTTTATGCAGCAACAGGTGACACCGTTTTGGCAGCAAGGGCAACAACAGACCCTGACCAGCACCGATGGCCTGCCGCTACAAACCATCCGTTTTCACTCACCGCAGCACCAGCAGGTGATCATGGTGGTCAACGGACGACTGGAGAGTTTCCTCAAGTATCAGGAGCTGGCCTACGATTTGTTCCAGCAAGGCTATGATGTGGTGATGTTCGATCATCGCGGCCAAGGGCTATCGGGCCGGATGCTCCCAGATAGGCACAAAGGCTATGTGGCCGATTTCTCCGACTATCAACGCGACATGAAACAGGTCTATCAGACCCTGATTGCTGGGCAAGGCTACCAACAAGCCTTCTTGCTGGCGCACTCGATGGGCGGCGCAGTCTCAGCCGGTTATCTGGAAACCTATCCACAAGATTTTACTGCCGCGGCGCTGTCGGCCCCGATGCTGGGGATCGCCTTACCACTGCCGCACTGGCTAACGCGCAGCATTACCGGTGTGGCCGAGTGGGTAGATAGCTGGGCAGAAAGTTATGCACCAGGCACCGGGCCGTACAAAGCCACGCCGTTTGCCAATAACGATCTGACCCACAGTGAGCCACGTTATCAGTGGTTCCGTGAGCTGTATGCCGCCAATCCAAACGTGCAACTCGGTGGCCCTACCTTGCACTGGATCCGCGAAGGGATGCAAGCCGGTGAAGATGCCATCACCCACGCCCCCGAGCTGACCACCCCACTGTTGCTGCTACAAGGCGGCCAAGATTCGGTGGTCGATAACGAGGCGCACCGACGTTTTTGTACCGCGATGGCACAGGCGGGTCACCCATGCGAAGGCAATCAGCCATACGTGATTGACGGCGCGCGCCACGAGCTGCTGTTTGAGCAAGACCCGCTGCGCACCCAAGCTCTGCGCCAAATTTTGACCTTTTTTGCGCGCTACTGATGTAGGCTGACTCGCGCCTCAACAGAGCAAAACGGTAGGCAACTGACGACGTGTCGATAAGCGGCACGTCGTTTATCTCTTAACCCGGCACACACCAACATTCTCACCTAACGGGATGTCATGGCTTTTGGTGAGCCAGATCACCTTACGGGATGAAATTTGTCAGATTAACAGACTGGCTGCGTGCAGCAGGTATACTGTGCTTTCTCCTTTCTGCTATCAGAGTGTGTGATTTATGTACCGAGTTGTAGCCTCCGATCTGGACGGAACCCTGCTGACACCGGATCACCGGGTCTCCCCTTTTACCGCCGATACCCTGCGTATGTTAACCGAGCAAGGGATCCGCTTTATTTTCGCCACCGGTCGCCATCACGTAGATGTAGCCAAGATCCGCGAAAATCTGGGGATTGATGCTTACATGGTGACCTCCAATGGCGCTCGGGTACACAATACCGCCGGTGATCTGGTGTTCAAACACGATCTGGCGCCGGAAATTGCCCATGATCTGATGACACTGGCCCACAATCACCCTGACATCATCACCAACGTCTACCGTGAAGACGAATGGCACATCGATCGGGAAGTCGATTGGCTGGCCGAATTCCACGATGAAACCGGCTTCCATTGCAATATCAGCAACATGCAGCTGGTCGATTGTGATGGCGTAGCCAAGGTCTTTTATCTGGGCGCGCATGAAACCCTGCTGCCGATGGAAGAGGCGATCAACGCCCGCTTTGGCGACAAGGTCAATGTCAGTTTCTCACTGCCAGAGTGCTTGGAAGTGATGGCCGGCGGCGTGTCAAAAGGCCATGCGTTGGAGCAAGTGCTGCCCCTCAAAGGGATGACACTGGCGGACTGCATCGCGTTTGGCGATGGCATGAATGACTTAGAGATGCTGAGCATGGTCGGCAAAGGCTGCGTGATGCAAAACGCGCATCAGCGCCTGAAAGATGCGCTGCCGGATGCAGAAGTGATTGGCGATAATGCCGATGAAGCCGTCGCGCACTATCTGCGCCGCATGTTTATCGCCTGATCTTGTTTCCACGCTAAACCCCGGTATACACTGAATGCCATCGTGGAGATGGCATTCCTCCCTTAACCGTCGGGTTTCCCGTCTGATGATGCCTGCTAGATTCCTGATCTGTAACAGGAAGGCGGGCATGTGCGTGTTATCCCTGAGCGAATTGCGCGAAAATCGGTTCGCAAGACTCGGCTTACGTCACCCTGTCGACCCCTGTTGCAATCGGGAGCGATTGTCGCCGGTGTGCATTATTCGAGCGTGGCTAACGCTAACGCCGAATGTACGCTCGGCGTGGTTATTTACGTCGGCAGGATTGCCGGCATGACGTTCAGGATCGCCAGTATGTCCGAAACATCCCTACTCAGCTCGTTGCTTGCCGTCAGTGGCGGCGCCGCTTTTGGTGCCTCTTTGCGCTGGTGGGTCAGCAGCAAGCTCAATACCCTCTTACCCCATCTGCCACCCGGTACCCTGCTGGTCAACTTGCTCGGTGGATTTTTGATTGGGATTGCGGTGGAAGTCTTTTTGCGCATGCCGCATCTATCACCGCATTTGCGCCTGTTTATCATCACCGGTTTTCTCGGTGGCCTCACCACCTTCTCCAGCTTTTCCGCCGAGATGATCACCTCACTGCAAAAAGGCCATACCCTGTGGGTACTCGGTGGGATCACCTTACACTTAGGCGGCTCGCTGCTGATGACCGTGGCCGGGATGAGCCTGACCCGCTTGTTGTGGCCGCAGTAAGTCACTGGCATCGGGAGCACCCAAATAAAAAAGCCACCCGATACCATCAGCGGCACCATGAGTGGCTTTTTGCATGAAGCAATGTCAGAGGCTTCGTCAGTGAAACAGTGAATCTGGAGGGGGAGCCAGATTCACTGACCGCGCTTATTTGGCGGCGGCTTTCTGGTTACGCAGGAACTCTACCGCGACGTCTGGAAAGTCGGTAAACACGCCATCGACATCGGCGGTGTTGTAGAAGATATCCAGCATATCCGTCAGGTTCTTAGCATACGGCGGTACCTTACCGGCGTCTTGACGGAAGGTGTACGGGTGCACCACCAGACCGTTGGCATGGGCTTCTTTGACCATGATAGTGGTCTTAATGTTGCCCGGGGTGGAGCTCTCTTCTACCACCATCGGATACCATGGGCCGACACCGTCAGCATACTTGGCAATCTTGGCCATCGCGCCCGGCTCGAACATCCAGTCGTAGCTGTAGTTGGTCAGCGTGCCATCTTTGTTGATGACCATGGTTTCTTTGTCATCGGTCAGGGTGATCAGCTGTACCAGCTTGATATCCATCCCCATCTTCGGCAGCAGCTCATCGTGTACCCGCTGCAGATCTGGCGCGTCAAAGCTTTGCAGGAAAACTTTGTCATCTTTCTTGGTGTAGCCGTACTTTTTCAGGGTTTCCAGTACCGCCACGGAGATGTCTTTGCCTTCGGTTTTATGGAACCACGGCGCTTTGGTCTCGACATAAATCCCCACGTTCTTACCGGTGGAGTGGTTCATGCCTTGGATCATCTCGATCTCTTCGGCCAGCGTATGGATGCGGAAATCGCTCTTCCACATTGGGAAACGATTCGGGAATTTCTGGCTCATCTTGCCATCTTTATCCAGCACAAACTCTTCGGTAAACGAAAGCTGGCGAATTTCCGGCAAGGTGAAATCAATGGCGTAGTAACGGCCATCGGCGCGCGCACGGCCTGGGAATTTCTTGGCCACGTCAGTCACGCGATCCAGATAGTGGTCATGCAGGACGATCAGCTGATTGTCCTTGGTCATCACCACATCTTGCTCCAAATAATCGGCACCCATCGCATGCGCCATGGCTTTGGCCGGCAGGGTATGCTCCGGCAAATAACCACTGGCACCACGGTGCGCGACGACAATTTTATCCCCGGTCTGGGCAAATACCGGTGCCACCAATACGGCACTGGTCATCAGTGCAAGCAGAGTCTTGTTCATCATTATCGCTCTTTGGTTTTATCAGTGTAGGGTAAGGTAAAGATGTAAGATGTTATTTTTATTGCAGTTTTATTTTTACTCGGCGGATTGCTGTCACAATCCGCCGTGTTGTTACTTATTGCTCAATGCAGTGCATTCGCACCACTATCCGATTAGGCTCGCTTAAGCGTTCGCCTTCTCTTCTTGTGCTTTGTTGTGATGGATCATGGTCAGCGCCAGCAAGATCACCGCCGCCACACAAGAGCCGATCAGCAACATGAAGCCGCCATCCCAACCAAAGTGGTCTACGGTGTAACCCACCACGGCGTTCGCCGCAACTGAGCCACCGAGGTAACCGAACAGACCGGTAAAGCCCGCCGCGGTACCTGCCGCTTTCTTCGGTGCCAGCTCCAGCGCATGCAGACCAATCAGCATCACTGGGCCGTAAATCAGGAAGCCGATCGCCACCAGAGACGCCATATCCACCATTGGGTTACCTGGTGGGTTCAGCCAGTACACAGTAGTCGCCAGCGCAACCAGTACCATGAAGAACACGCCGGTGGCACCACGGTTACCTTTGAACACTTTGTCCGACATCCAGCCACACACCAAGGTGCCCGGGATCCCAGCCCACTCGTAGAAGAAGTAAGCCCATGAGGATTTATCCACCGAGAAGTGCTTCACTTCTTTCAGATAAGTCGGTGCCCAGTCCAGTACGCCATAGCGCAGCAGATAGACGAATACGTTAGCAAAAGCGATATACCACAGCAGTTTGTTCGGCAGAATGTACTTGGTGAAGATCTCTTTAGCCGTCAGCTCCACTTCGTTCTTGGCGCTGTAATCTTCTGGATAGTCATCCTTGTACTCTTCGATTGGCGGCAAACCACAAGACTGTGGCGTATCACGCATGGTCAGGTAAGCGAAAATTGCCACCCCCACCGCAGCCGCAGCCGGTACATAGAACGCTGAGCGCCAATCATTGAACCAGCCCATGCCCAGAATGAACAGTGGACCAATCATGCCGCCACCCACGTTGTGGGCACAGTTCCAGATGGACACGATGCCGCCACGCTCTTTCTGTGACCACCAGTGCACCATAGTACGGCCGCAAGGAGGCCAACCCATGCCTTGTACCCAGCCATTTAAGAACAGCAGGACAAACATGATGGCGATGCTCGACGTGGCCCATGGCATAAAGCCCATGATGAAGAAAATCGCCGCCGACAGCAGCAGACCCGCGGTCAGGAACACCCGCGGGTTGGAGCGGTCAGATACCGCGCCCATCAGGAACTTAGACAGGCCGTAGGCGATGGCCACACCGGACATAGCAAAACCCAGATCCCCACGCGAGAACCCTTGTTCCACCAGATACGGCATTGCCAGTGAGAAGTTTTTACGGACGAGATAGTAACCGGCATAGCCGAAGAAAATACCGGCAAAGATCTGCCAGCGCAGACGCTTATACGTGCTATCGATCTGCGCTTCCGGCAGTCGGGCACGATGCGCCGCAGGACGGAAAATACTCAACATATTCGGATCCTCGATATGTCTGTGGCTGTTATTTTGTAGTAATGGGTTTGCGAAACCGAAAACGATTACGCGGCGAATGCCGTAAAAGGAACAGAGGTGACCCTATTGGCAGTTCGTAAACGAGCGCAATAATAGTGACTATGTTTCGTAAATGGTGTGAGTCAAAACACAATTCGTCATATTTATTATTAATTTTTCGTTTAAAATAAATCAGTTACGAACATATCTTTTTCGTTCGCGCCATTTTCATCCGCGCATTGGCATGATTTACACTGTATATAAATGTGACAAATGGTGATTGGAATCACAAATTAGCATTAATTAACGCTCATTTTGATTTCGTTTTTGCTCATTTATGGTCTATATCAAACATTTCAACCGGCGAAATTGCGATACTCCGCGCATGAACTGAACGCCTGCATGCGACTGACTTTCCTCTTCTAATTACCCGCAGTCGCACCGGCGTACCTCGTTGCCAAACCGCTGACCTGCGAGAACCCTGACCCTATGAATAGCGCAACCCGAATCGAAACTGATGTCGCGATTATCGGCGGCGGCGCCACCGGTGCTGGTGTCGCCCGCGACTGTGCCCTGCGCGGCCTGCGCTGCGTTCTGTTAGAGCGCGATGACATTGCTACCGGTGCGACCGGACGTAACCACGGCCTGCTGCACAGTGGCGCCCGTTATGCGGTGACTGACGAAGAATCAGCCCGTGAATGTATCAGTGAAAACAAGATCTTAAAGAAGATTGCTCGCCACTGTATCGAACCGACTGGTGGCCTGTTTATCACCCTGCCAGAAGATGACTTAGCGTTTCAGGACGGCTTTATCCGCGCCTGCCAAACCGCAGGCATTGATGCCAAAGCAATTTCGCCGCAAGAGGCGATCCGCTTAGAGCCGTCGGTGAACCCAGCGCTGCTCGGCGCAGTGACCGTACCAGATGGCACCGTCGACCCGTTTCGTCTGACCGCCGCCAACATGCTGGATGCGCGGGAAAATGGCACTCAGGTGCTGACTTATTGCGAAGTGGTCGGGCTGATCCGCGAAGGCGATCGCGTGATTGGCGTGCGCGCTTTCAACCATCAAACGCATCAGGTAGTGGAAGTGTATGCGGCGATCGTGGTTAACGCCGGCGGGATCTGGGGTCAGCGCATTGCCGAATACGCGGATCTGAGCATTCGCATGTTCCCGGCCAAAGGCGCGCTGTTGATCATGGGGCATCGCATCAATAACCGCGTGATCAACCGCTGCCGTAAACCGGCCGATGCCGATATTCTGGTGCCGGGCGATACCATCTCCTTAATTGGCACCACTTCCAGCCGCGTGCCGTATGATCGCATCGACGATATGCGCGTAACGCCAGAAGAAGTAGACATTCTGATCCGCGAAGGGGAAAAACTGGCCCCAGTGATGGGCCGTACCCGTATTCTGCGCGCCTATGCCGGGGTGCGTCCGCTGGTTGCTAGCGACAATGACCCGTCCGGTCGTAACGTCAGCCGCGGTATTGTGCTGCTGGATCACGCCGAGCGCGATGGTTTGGAAGGCTTTGTCACCATCACCGGCGGCAAGCTGATGACCTACCGTTTGATGGCCGAATGGGCCTCGGATCTGGTGTGCCGCAAACTCAATCACAGCGCCACCTGTACCACGGCCGAAAAACCGTTGCCGGGCTCAGAAGAGCGCACCGAAGAAACCCATGCCAAACTGTTCAGCCTGCCAGCACCACTGCGCGGCTCGGCAGTGTACCGCCACGGCGATCGCGCGCCGCGCTTTGCCGCCGAAGATCGCACCGACAACTCACTGGTGTGCGAATGTGAAGCGGTGACCGCCGCCGAAGTGCGCTATGCCGTTAACGAGCTGAAGGTGAATAACTTAATTGACCTGCGTCGTCGGACACGGGTTGGCATGGGCCCTTGTCAGGGTGAACTGTGCGCCTGTCGCGCCGCCGGTGCCATGGCCCGTTTCAAGGCCACCACCGCACAGCAATCCACCGCCCAGCTGCAAAGCTTCCTCGAAGAGCGCTGGAAAGGGATCCGCCCGATTGCGTGGGGCGATGCGCTGCGCGAATCTGAATTTACCAGCTGGGTGTATCAAGGCCTGTGTGGACTCGATGACATTCCACCTAGCCTGCCTGACACCGAATCGCCACACAGCAACACACTGCCACAGGGAGAGCCGCAATGAAGTTTGATGTTGCCATCATCGGAGCCGGTTTGGCCGGCCTGACCTGCGGTATTCAGCTGGCCGCCAGCGGTCAGCGCTGCACCATTATTAGCGCCGGCCAGTGTGCGCTGAATTTCTCATCCGGCTCACTGGATCTGCTCAGTCGCCTGCCGGATGGCACGGCGGTGGCCGCGCCACTACAGGCGCTTGATCAGCTGACCACCCAAGCGCCGCAGCATCCGTATACTCGCATGGGCAGCGCCGCCATGACGCGCCATGTCGCGCACTTTATGCAGCTGCTGCAAGCCAGCAATATCGAGATGCAAGGCGAGGCCCAGCACAACCATCTGCGTATGACCCCGCTCGGCAGTTTGCGCCCGACGTGGTTATCCCCGCTGAGTGTACCGGTACAACCGCTGCCACTGCCGGCACAAAGCGGAGCCTTAGCGCTGATTGGTATCGAAGGCTTCCATGACTTCCAACCGGAAATGGCGGCCGCCACCTTACAACAATACCCGGCCTATCAGGGCTGTCAGATCCTGACCGGCCAGTTGACCCTGCCACAGCTGGATCAGTTGCGCCGTAATCCCAGTGAGTTTCGCTCGGTTAACGTGGCGCGCGTACTGGAACAGCTGACCGACTTAGCGCCATTGGCCGCCGAGCTAAAACGCGCCGCGCAAAGTGCCACGACCGTGATCCTGCCGGCGGTATTAGGATTAGAGAACACCCGCCTGCGTAGCGAATTAGAGCGCCTCACCGGCCTGCAACTGCTGGAACTGCCAACCCTGCCACCATCCGTGCTGGGGATCCGCTTACAACAAGCCCTCAAGCGCCGCTTCCAGCAGCTCGGTGGCCTGTTTATGAATGGCGATCAGGTGCAGTCAGCCCGCATCGAAAATCAGCGTGTGACCGCCTTGTATACCCGCAACCATGAAGAAATTCCGGTCGAGGCGCGCGATGTGGTGCTGGCCAGCGGTAGCTTTTTCAGTAATGGTCTGGTGGCAGAGTTTGATCGGATCCGCGAGCCGGTTTTCGGGCTGGATGTGATTGAAACCGGCCCACGCGCCGAGTGGAGCGAAGAGCGCTTCCTGACCAGCCAGCCATTCTTACAGTTTGGTGTCAGCGTCGATAACCGCCTGCGGGTGCGTAAAGACGGCCAAACGTTGCACAATGTGTATGCCATCGGCGCTGTGCTGGGTGGCTATGATCCGATTTATCAAGGCTGCGGTGCGGGAGTCTCGGTGACGACCGCCCTGCATGTCGCTGAACAGATCCTGCAACAGCAGGAGGAAACCGCATGAGCCAGACACACGACTCGAGCTTCGAAAGCTGCATTAAATGTACCGCCTGTACCACCTTGTGTCCGGTGGCCAAAGTCAATCCGGCCTATCCGGGGCCAAAACAAGCAGGGCCAGATGGCGAACGTCTGCGCCTCAAAGATCCGGCGCTGTACGATGACGCGCTGAAGTACTGCACTAACTGCAAGCGCTGCGAGGTCGGGTGTCCATCGGATGTGAAAATCGGTGACATCATCCAGCGCGCACGCGCTCAGTACAGCCATAAAAAACCAACTCTGCGCGATGCGATTTTAAGTCACACCGATCTGATGGGCACGCTGTCAACCCCGTTCGCGCCGATCGTTAACCTGACCACCGGCTTAAAGCCGGTGCGTAAATTGCTGGATACGGCGCTGAAAGTCGACCATCGTCGTGAACTGCCGAAATACTCACACGGCACTTTCCGTAACTGGTATCGCAAGCACGCCGACAGCCAAAAGCAGTTTGCCGAGCAAGTGGCCTATTTCCACGGCTGCTACGTCAACTACAACCATCCGCAACTGGGCAAAGATTTAATCCGTGTGTTTAACGCCATGGGAATGGGTGTGCAGTTGTTGGATCGGGAAAAATGCTGTGGTGTGCCGCTGATTGCCAACGGTTTTACCGACAAAGCGAAAAAGCAGGCCGCCTTCAACGTGCGCCATTTGGAAACCGCGGTGACCGAAAAAGGTCTGCCGGTGATTGCTACCTCGTCCACCTGTACGTTTACCCTGCGCGATGAGTATCCGCACATTCTGGGGGTGGATAACAGCAAGGTGCGCAGCCATATCGATCTGGTGACCCGCTTTTTATACCGTGAGCTGAGTGCTGGGCGTGAGCTTAAGCTCAAGCACACCCCGCTGCGCGTGGCGTACCACACGCCTTGTCATATGGAAAAAATGGGCTGGGTGCCGTATACGCTGGATCTGCTGCAGCGCATTCCGGGTCTCGAGCTCATCATGCTCGACTCGCAGTGCTGTGGGATCGCCGGTACCTACGGCTTCAAAAGTGAGAACTACGATACCTCACAAGCCATCGGCGCGCCGCTGTTCCGTCAAATTGAGGAAAGCGGGGTCGATTTTGTGGTCTCCGATTGCGAAACCTGTAAATGGCAGATTGAGATGTCGACCAGCAAACGCTGCGAACACCCCATCACTGTGCTGGCGCAAGCGTTAGCGTAATGCCAACGCGCCCTTGCCTGATCAAGTCGGGTCAAGCGCGTTGGTGTAAGTAAACCGTTTCATCCCCCCAGCCGCTTTGCGGCTGGGACTTATCCTTGTGTGCTTAGGTCATAGTTACCTGTCTGAGGCCGGACACCACTGCCCTTTCCGGGTCCGGCTCTTTTTGCTCTGTATTCCCTTTTTCTGTGCCAAACAGCGTTTTTTCTCTGCTAAAACCGGCCTTTTCCCTGCAAATCATCTTTTTTAATGTCGGCAGTAAAATCTGCGTGATTTGCCTTACAAAAGCAGTAAAATGCCGCGCACTACGCTGCCGGTTTTCGCTTCAGTGCCCGGTAGCCAGCCTCTCATAACAACAAAATATCCAAACCAGTGATACAAGGAATGGTAATGAAAAAGTATGCGGCAATGGCGGTGATGTCTGTCGTTCTGGCAGGATGTGCCAGCAATCAGCCCCAGCAATCAGCGGACTATCAATACACCCCACCCACTCCCGTTGCGATCACCAGCAATGGCGAGATAGCTAAGCCCTATGATCTGACTTGGGCGCGCGCCGAGCGTTGGCTGAAAGAGCACAATCTGGCCGCCACCAACCAAGATCGCGCCGCCGGTTTGCTGTCAGTCACCCAAGCAGACTATGTGGATGGCCTCAAATATCTGGATTGCGGTAACGGTGGCAGCAAAGTGGCAATTGCCAACCCAGATGTGAAGCTGAATCTGATCATCACCCCCAATGGGGATAAGAGCGCGGCCAACGTGAACCTAAAAGGCACCAGCCGCGTCGACTACATCGATAGCGATGGTAGCCGGATCGCCGCACCATCCGTCACCCCCGTGTGCGTATCACGCGGCGTGCTGGAAAGCGAGCTGCTGCAATACTTAAATCAATAAGCGCGCAGCATCTACAAAGGCCAAATAAAAACGGGCAGCCCCTCAGCTGCCCGTTCTTTTTATCGCTTACTGACTTAACCCATCAGGCCAGCGCGGTGGTCTGCTCGGTACGCGTCAGGCGTTTGAGCAGCACATTCAGCAATACCCCGTAAGCGGGCAAGAACAGCCCCAAGCTGATGATGAGCTTAAAGCAGTAATCCACGGTGGCAATTTCCACCCAGTGCTGCGCCATGAACGGATCGGGACTTTTGTAAAAGGCGATAAAGAAGAATGAAACCGTATCGCTAACATTGCCAAACAGCGTCGAGGCCGTTGGTGCCACCCACCACGCCTTCATCTGTCGCAGACGGTTAAAGACATTGATATCCAAGATCTGGCCGAGCAAATAGGCCATAAAGCTGGCCACCGCAATACGCGCGACAAACAAGTTGAAATCGCCCAGCGCATTGAAGCCCTGAAATTCGCCGTTAAAAAACAGTACCGACACCACATACGAGATCAGCAGCGCAGGCGCCATGACCGCCAGAATAATCCGCCGCGCCAACGAGGCACCATAAATCCGCACCGTCAGGTCAGTCGCCAAGAAGATAAACGGGAATGAGAACGCGCCCCACGTGGTATGAAAACCAAAAATGGAGATCGGCAATTGCACCAGATAGTTACTGGAGGCAATGATAAATACGTGGAACAGCACCAGCCAGATCAGCGCATTACGCTGCTGGGCAGGAGAGAAGGATGACATTGATTGTGCACCTTTTTGTTGGTTGGGGTGAGGGAACCCAAATACATACCCAGCCTGTTGATTCGCTGCGTTATCGGCACGCAGCCACAGGCGTAAGGTGAAATTATAACCGTCTCATCTGGGCTTGTCAGCTCAAAACGTGCGCTCATCCGCGAGGATCTGCGCCAAAAAGGCTAAGACGTCGCCGCCCTCTTCATTCTGCGCTTCTAGCCACAAGCACTCGGTATAATGATCGCCACGCAGCAGCAAAGGGGTACCCTCAAATTCAACCCGCCAAGTGTGCAAATCGGCATCACATTGACGCTCTAAAACCAGCAGCTCTAACCGAGAAATCACCGGCTGCGCCCGCTCGGCGAAATTATCAAAATTGAGCCCCGGCACGGGAATAGTTATTGAGTAATTTTCCATATCGATTCAAAAATTTCCAATTACGGCTGTGAATTATGCGTTAAGCGACAATATAAACATCAGCAGATTATTCATGAATCCGCAATAAATAGTCGAAGAAATTAAATTTTTCGGACATTTGTCCGATATATCTGTTCTGCTATTACGCTATACCTCCAGCACAAATCACCTTGTGTTATGGTTTTTTAACGCCCCGTCGTGGCGGCGTAGGCTTTCTCCTGGAGACAAAAATGTCATTCCGTGACCTGAATATTGGTAAAAAGCTGTTTTTATCTTTCTCGCTACTCGGCTTGGTTATTATCGGTATTGGTGCTTTATCACTCACTTTGTTTAGCCGTATGAATGAACAAACGTTGGACGTAACCGATAATATCGTTCCCGGCATCATGATCGTTTCTCAAACCAGTGAAGCCGTTAGCAGCTTTCGCCGTTACCAATTAGGTTATCAACTCGTATTAGATAATCCCCAAAAAAACCAATACTTCGATAAAATTAACGCACTGCGTGCACAAGTGGACTCCGAGCTGGAAAAATACGCACCGTATGCGTTCAGTGCGGAAGATAAGCAGATGTTTCAGAACGTAAAAATTCAGTGGCAGCGCTATCTGGATATCAATCAGGACGTAATGAATAATCTGCAAAATGGTAATTTAGCGCAAGCTGAGCAGATTTTACTCAATCAGGGCATGACACAATTTTCCGAGCTAAATAATTCCATCAATGCCCTGATCAAAATTAATAAACAATATGCCAATGAAAGTCGCACCAAAGCTGTACAAATTTACTCCTCGGTGCAGCTGTATGTCTCCATCAGTATTCTAATTGCCATTGCGCTCGTTACTGTATTAGCCCGCGTTCTGACCCGCCAAATTCGCGACCCTCTCCTGACTATCCTGGATCAAGCCAAACAAATCTCTAACGGTAACCTGCAACGCGGTGTACTGTGTGATTATCTGGCATCTGGCCAAGCGGCACGCGATGAAATTGGCCAAGTCGCCTTTGCTATTCGCGATATGAAAGAAGGCTTGGGACATCTGGTCAATGAAATCTCCTCCTCCGTTTCCCAGCTCAGCACTGCGGTAGAAGAAGTGAGTGCGATTGCCGAACAATCTTCTCATGGCATGCAACAGCAGCAATCCGAAGTCTCGCAGCTGGCCACGGCGATGAACGAGATGCAATCCACCGTGCAAGAAGTCTCCCGTAACACCACCGATGCCGCCAGTGCCGCCCATCAAGCCTCCAATGCCTCAGATTCCGGCAGTAAAGTGGTGCAGGATGCGATTGGCAGTATCGAACGTGTCGCCAGTGAAATCGAACACTCCGGCCAAGTGGTTCAGCAGCTGGAGCAAGACAGTGCCAGCATCAGTGTGGTGCTGGATGTGATCCGCAACATTGCCGACCAAACTAACCTGCTGGCGCTGAACGCAGCGATTGAAGCGGCGCGCGCCGGAGAGCAAGGTCGCGGCTTTGCCGTGGTGGCCGATGAAGTCCGTACGCTGGCACAGCGTACCCAAGACTCGACCGCGGAGATCAACAAGATCATCGAAGTGCTGCAATCACGCGCCGCTGAAGCCGGTCAAGCGATGCAGATCAGTCGCCAGCAGATGCACACCAGCGTCGAGCAAGCGCGCAATGCTGGGGCCACCATCGCCCAAATTAACCACGCCGTGGTACGCATTTCGGATATGAATACCCAAATTGCCAGCGCCACCGAGCAGCAGAACTCGGTGACCGATGAGCTCAATCGCAGCATTGTCACTATCCACAATGCTTCCGATGAAGTGGCGCAAGGCGCGAATCAGACTGCGCAAGCCTGCGCGGAGCTGAGTCAGCTGGCCATTCACCTGCAACAGGTCACCAATCGTTTCGCGGTGTAAATCCCCCCTGCATATCGCGCCGACATCAGTCGGCGCATAAGATACTGCTTACACTGACCGTCATTGAGAATATGGCGGTCAGTGATATATCCCTTCGCGTTTTCCTTTCCCTTAATACCGCTTTTTTATTCTTTTTCCTCTCTAGCACTGTCGATTTATCATTCATTTAAAATCAATCAGTTAATCTAAACGCAACGACATACACGCCGAATTGTCACACTAAATTTTCTTTTTTGCTTTAATTTTGCCCAGCTGCAGCCGTTATTAATAAATATATACAAAAAGATACATATATTAAGTTGCACCATTGGGATGTTGTCGTTGCGACGCCTTATTCCTGACCGCTTAAACTTGCTAAATGAGAATAATGGTATGTTATTGAAGCACCTTTCCATCGGCAAAAAGCTGACCTCCGCATTTTCTTTATTGTGTTTGTTAATCATCGGCATCGGCCTGTTCTCGCTGTTGCAATTCAGCCGCTTAAACGGTGGTTCACAGCATCTCGCCGAACAGGTGATCCCCAGTATCACTCAGGCGGCCACTATCGATAGCCACATCAGCCGATTGCGCCGTAATGAAATGGGGATCATCGTGGTCTACGATAACCCAACCATGAAGGCTGACTATCAGAAGCTGTTAGACGCCATTCCCGCCCAAATTGATGATGCCATTGCCCAATTTGCGCCGTTGCTGGAAAGCGAGCAGGAGCGCCAGATCTATAACAACATCAAAAATGAGTGGTTAGCCTATCAAGGTCTGCATCGTCAGATGATGGACGCTATCGAGCGCGGTGATTTGCAGCAAGCGCGTTATATTTTGGTCGACCAAAGCCGTAGCCTATTCAGACAACTCACCGCACACGTACAAGATTTAATCAATATTAATCAGACCTTTGCCAACAATGCACGCCAAGATGTAGACAATATCTTCAGTGCCTCGAAGGTCAGTATTGCTATCAGCATTGCTCTCGCCGTGGTCATGGTGGTGTTCTTTGCCACCCTGCTGACGCGGCAAATCCGCGATCCACTGTTACTGCTGGTGAGTCAGGCACGCCTGATTGCTAACGGGCAGCTTGGCCGCTCTGCGCTGTGCGACTATATCGACTCCGGTAAACTCTCTCGCGATGAAACGGGGCAACTGGCGCTGGCAATCCGGCAGATGAAAGAGGGGCTGTATACTCTGGTCAATGAAATCACCTCCTCGGTATCGCAACTCAGTGCCGCCGTCGAGGAAGTGAGTGCTATCGCCGAACAATCGGCGCACGGGATGCAGCAGCAACAGTCGGAAGTCTCACAATTGGCCACCGCCATGAACGAGATGCAATCCACCGTGCAAGAAGTGTCACGTAACACCACCGAAGCGGCATCCGCAGCGCAAGTGGCCTCGGCCTCCTCAGGCAGTGGAAGCAAAGTGGTGCAAGATGCCATTGGCAGTATTGAGCGGGTCGCCAGTGAAATTGAACACTCCGGTCAAGTGGTGCATCAGCTGGAGCAAGACAGCGCCAGCATCAGCATGGTTCTGGATGTGATCCGCAATATTGCCGATCAAACTAACTTACTGGCACTGAATGCGGCCATTGAGGCAGCGCGGGCTGGCGAGCAGGGGCGTGGTTTTGCCGTGGTGGCCGATGAAGTGCGCACGCTGGCGCAGCGCACCCAAGACTCGACAGCTGAGATCAACAAGATCATCGAGGTACTGCAATCACGTGCTGCGGAAGCGGGTCAAGCCATGCAGTTAAGTCGTCAACAAATGCATACCAGTGTCGAGCAAGCGCGCAACGCCGGCGCCACCATCGAACAAATTAATGATGCCGTGATACGCATTTCCGATATGAATACCCAAATTGCCAGCGCCACCGAGCAGCAAAACTCCGTGACCGATGAGCTCAACCGCAGCATTGTTAACATCCACAATGCCTCCGATGAGGTGGCACAAGGTGCCAATCAGACCGCGCAGGCCTGTGGTGAGCTCAATCAACTGGCGAACAATCTACAGCAGACGATCGCTCGATTTAGCCTATAAGGCGCACTCTTCGCTTTAGCACGCATCTCTACACCGTGGCGCTGGCTATCCAAGCCAGCGCCGCCGGCCAAATACATTTTTCGATATAACCACTTATATCAATCTAAAGGCAAAAAACAGACATAAACACCGCCACAATCATTTAATTAAGCACATCAAACCAGATCGTTAATTGAATATCGCACAATAAATCCATCGCCACGGCAAAAACACAAAACAAAGTAAATATGACAGTGAGATATATTTATATTTGTCGCACAAATTAGTCAGCGACGTTATTTTTTGCATTGCGTGCGGTTTAATTGCCAATCGCTGCATATTTGGCTATTTTTTATCCCAATGACACAGATCACATTTAATATTCTTTTTTTCTATCCGATAGATTCTCTCTGAATACATTATCGAAAATAGACCTGACGCATCATGTTTGAAACTAGCAATGGAGCATGCGGTTAAATTCAATTTCTGATGCGATATCACTGCCGTTATGCTGGAGCAATCAATGTCATTACGTGACTTAAATATCGGTAAAAAGCTGTTCTTATCCTTTTCCTTGCTCTGTCTGATTATTATCGGGATTGGGGGCTTATCACTGACACTGTTTCAACGCATGAACGCAGAAACGTTGGAAGTGACTGATAATACAGTACCTAGTCTGATGCTAGTGTCCGAAGCATCGATCCTGATTAGCGACTTTCGTCGTTATGAACTGGGCTATTTACTGGTTATTAATGACGCAAACCGTCAAGAGTATCTGAATAAATTGCTGGAGCTGAAACAAGATGCCAGTAATGAGTTGCAAAAATACGCCAGCTATGTATCAGGTGCCGATGATCAAGAAGCTTATCAGCGCGTCACCAATAAATGGGCGCAATATCTGAACATCCACAATCAGTTTATTTCCGCATTGCATGCAGGCGATACCAATCAAGCCAAGCAAATATTATTGACCTCCGGTAATTCGACCATTTTTGAGCTGGATGATTTAATCGCCAACTTGATGAAAATTAACCGTGATTACAGTGTGGAAAATCGCACCTCTGCACTTTCTATTTATTCGATGGTAAAACTGAACGTCGGCATTGCGCTATTGGTGGCCATCGGCCTGGTGATATTACTGGCGACAGTGTTGACCCGTCAGATCCGCGATCCATTATTAGTGATTCTGGAACAAGCCCATCAAATTGCCCGCGGTGATTTGCAGCGTGGTGCGCTGTGTAATTTCCTCGACGCCGGCAAAGCATCACAAGATGAAATCGGTCAGTTGGCCTTTGCCATTCGCGAGATGAAAGACAATTTGAGTGGCTTGGTGAGTGAGATTTCCTCCTCGGTTTCCCAGCTCAGCACCGCGGTGGAAGAAGTGAGCGCCATTGCCGAGCAATCATCACACGGTATGCAACAGCAGCAATCAGAGGTTTCGCAGCTGGCCACGGCAATGAACGAGATGCAATCCACCGTACAGGAAGTGTCGCGCAATACCACCGATGCCGCCAGCGCCGCCCAGCAAGCCTCTGATGCCTCGGACTCCGGCAGCAAAGTGGTACAGGATGCCATCGGCAGTATCGAGCGTGTAGCCGGTGAAATCGAGCACTCAGGCCAAGTGGTGCAGCAACTGGAACAAGACAGTGCCAGCATCAGCGTGGTACTGGATGTGATCCGCAATATTGCCGATCAGACCAACCTGTTGGCACTGAACGCCGCCATTGAAGCGGCGCGCGCCGGTGAGCAAGGGCGTGGCTTTGCCGTGGTGGCCGATGAAGTACGCACACTTGCACAGCGCACCCAAGATTCCACCGCCGAGATCCATAAGATTATCGAGGTGCTGCAATCGCGTGCCGCCGAAGCGGGGCAAGCGATGCAGGTAAGCCGTCAACAAATGCACACCAGTGTTGAGCAAGCGCGCAATGCCGGTGCCACCATCGAGCAAATTAACCACGCAGTGGTGCGCATTTCTGATATGAACACGCAGATTGCCAGTGCCACCGAGCAGCAAAGCTCAGTGACCGATGAGCTCAATCGCAGCATTGTGACCATTCACAATGCCTCCGATGAAGTGGCGCAAGGGGCTAACCAAACTGCGCAAGCCTGTGCCGAGCTCAGCCAACTGGCGATTCACTTACAGCAAGTGACTAACCGCTTTGCCGTGTAAGCACGCACTCCCGATACGTTAACGGTGATTAAGCGCGGGTTGCCCTTCATTGGGCGACCGGCGCTTTATTGATGGCGATGCGTTAATCGCACCGAATGACCAAATCACACCATACCGCCCCGTAAACTCGACATGCTTGGGCAACAAGAAGCGTACTTCTCTGCCATCCATAACCTGCCGCCAGTAACAAACCACTCGTCATGTAATCCACGATACCAATAATAGTGCAAGGTATATGGAAAGAAATTTTTACCATTACGCTTTTATTCATTTCTATTATAAATCAATGCATTAGTGACTATTCGTCCGAAAGTGTGTCGAGAATGACATATTTATTTATATCTTTTGGCTTAATTCTGTCCGCCAGCGGCCGCTACTAATCGGTATACAAGGATAAACGTATCTTTTATCGCACCGGCCGGAGGTTCTCTCCGACCGTTACGGAACCTCTTTCTGATCGCTCACCTCTGCTAAACGAGAATAGTGATATGTTATTTAAGCATCTTTCCATCGGCAAAAAGCTGACTGCGGCGTTCTCGCTGTTATGTCTGCTGATTATCGGTATCGGCCTGTTTTCCTTACTGCAGTTCACTCGGCTGAATGCTGAATCACTGGATTTGACTGACAATGTCATGCCAAGTATCCGCGTGGCAGCCCGAATCAGTGATGAAGTGGGTAATTTCCGCCGCTATGAATTGGGCATGTTCTTGGTCAATGACGATCCAAGCCGCAATGCCGAATATCAACGTGTCTTGCAAAATCTGCCGTCTCAAGTTGATGGTGCGCTGACCGAATATGCGCCATTGGTCTACAGTGACCACGAGCGTCAGACCTATAACAACATTAAAAATGAATGGTTGGCCTATCTGGGTCTGCATCGTCAGGTGATGGATATGTTAAACCGTGGCGAAGTTCAGCAAGCACGTCACTTCTTCCTGACCCAAGGGATCCCTGCTTATCAGAAGCTGAATGCCCAAACCACCGAGCTGATGAACATCAACCAAGCCTATGCGGTTGAAGGCCGTCAGATGGCGGAAAATGTGTTTGGGTCAGCCAAACTGAGCATCTTCATCTGCATCGCGGTGGCGATTGTTCTGGTAGTGGTTTTCGCTAACATTCTGACGCGTCAAATTCGCGATCCACTGCTGTTGCTGGTTGATCAAGCCAAACAGATTGCTGGCGGTAACTTGGCGCGCGGCGCACTGTGCGACTATCTGGACTCCGGCAAAATGGCCAACGATGAAATCGGTCAGTTAGCCAAAGCGATTCGCCAGATGAAAGAAGGTCTGCACCAGCTGGTGAACGAGATCACCTCCTCAGTATCGCAGCTGAGCACTGCGGTGGAAGAAGTGAGCGCAATTGCCGAGCAGTCGTCACACGGTATGCAGCAGCAACAAAGCGAAGTGTCGCAGCTGGCCACGGCGATGAACGAGATGCAATCCACCGTGATGGAAGTGTCCCGTAACACTACCGATGCCGCCTCAGCGGCGCACGATGCCTCCGAGTCTTCTGGCTCTGGTAGCAAAGTGGTGCACAGCGCGATCCACAGCATTGAAGCCGTGGCGCAAGAAATCGAACATTCTGGCCAAGTGGTACAGCAGCTAGAGCAAGACAGTGCCAGCATCAGCGTGGTGTTGGACGTCATTCGCAACATTGCTGACCAAACCAACTTGCTGGCGCTGAACGCCGCCATTGAAGCTGCGCGTGCCGGTGAACAAGGTCGTGGCTTTGCGGTGGTCGCCGATGAAGTGCGTACCTTGGCGCAGCGTACCCAAGACTCGACGGCTGAAATCAACAAGATCATCGAAGTGTTGCAATCCCGTGCTGCCGAAGCTGGTCAAGCGATGCAGATCAGCCGTCAGCAGATGCAAACCAGCGTTGAGCAGGCGCGCAATGCCGGTGCCACTATCGAGCAGATCAATCAGGCGGTGATCCGGATTTCCGACATGAACACCCAGATTGCCAGCGCCACCGAAGAGCAAAACTCTGTGACCGAAGAGCTGAACCGCAGCATCGTGAATATTCACAATGCCTCGGATGAAGTGGCGCAAGGCGCTAACCAAACGGCGCAAGCTTGTGCTGAGCTGAGCCAGTTGGCGGTACATCTGCAGCAGATGACCAATCGCTTCGCCCTGTAAGCCTCAGCATCCTCTCGGCGAGGTACACACCCGGAGCAGGACGCTAAGTAAATAGCGCGCAATAGAGCAACAGGCCATCCAGGCATACTGGGTGGCCTTTTTTATCTCTGCCGTTACCCGCCATCCCCTTTTTACCTCGCGCACTGTCCCCGGCACGGAAAGGTTTTCCAGCATTAGATGCGCGCTTGGCTCGGCGAGGCGTAAAAATCGAATATTCGTAATAATCGAAAGGTTTTGTGCGTTTTTTGCGCTTTTTTTCATGCTGCCGCGGACTACACTGATCCCATCAAGTCTGGGAGGTGTGTATGTTACATCTGAGAAAAAGCGAGCAACGCGGTCATGCCAATCACGGCTGGCTAGATACCTGGCACAGCTTCTCTTTTGCTGATTACTTTGACCCCAGCTACATGGGCTTTTCGGCCCTGCGGGTGATTAACGAAGATTTTATCGATGAAGGCTGCGGCTTTCCCACTCACCCGCACAAAGACATGGAGATTCTGACCTATGTCCGCCAAGGTCGGGTCGCCCATAAAGACAGCATGGGCAATGCCACTGAGGTACAAGCGGGGGAATTCCAAATCATGAGCGCGGGGACCGGTATTCGCCACTCCGAATACAACCCGAGCAATGATGAGCTACTGCACCTGTTCCAGATCTGGATCCTGCCGCAGCAAAAAGGGCTGGAGCCGCGCTATGCCCAGCGCCGTTTTGAGCCACAATCAGGGCCACAACTGATCTTGTCACCGGATGCGCGCGATGGCTCGTTGCAGGTGTTTCAAGACATGCAGCTGTGGCGCTGGATGCTCCAGCAAGGTGAGCAAGCGACTTACACGCTGTTGGATAATCGCCGTTTATGGCTGCAACTGGTCAGCGGTAGCTTAACCGTCAATGGTGAGCAGTTGGAAAACAGTGATGGGTTAGCGCTGTGGGAAGAAAATCTGCTGCACATCAGCGCCGACAGTGACAGCGAATTCCTGCTGTTTGATTTGCCTTAATACGCGGGCGTGGATTAGCGAGCGCTAATTCGATGGCATCGCTCGACTGGCATGCCTGTAACCGTCGAGCTATGCTCTTAAAAGCCAAGCATGATGCTTGGCTTTTTTATGTCTACCTGCATCGAGAGCACACAATTCGATTATTACTATTCGGTATCAATATGCTCGCGGATCAGGTGCAAAAACGGCGAGCCAAAGCGCTCCAGTTTACGCTGGCCAACACCGTTAACGCTCAACATGTCGCGTGCGGTGGTGGGCATTTGCTCCGCCATCTCCTGCAAAGTGGCATCGTTAAACACCACATACGGCGGGATCCCTTCTTCATCGGCAATCGATTTGCGCAGCTTACGCAGCTTGGCAAACAGTTGACGATCATAATGGCTCAACAGTGTCTTGGCGCTGCTACGTAGTTTGCCTAAGATGACGCGTGGCTGCGCCAATTGCAAACTGACTTCCCCGCGCAGCAACGGTCTGGCCGCTTCGGTCAGCTGTAAGGCGGAATGCAGAGCGATATTCTGGGTGACAAAACCTAAGTGGATCAGTTGGCGTAGCACACTGACCCAATGTTCATGGCTGTGGTCACGCCCGACGCCGTACACCGAAAGTTTATCATGGCCATGATCACGGATCCGCTGACTCTGCGCCCCGCGCAGCACTTCCACCACGTAGCCCAAACCAAAACGCTGGCCGACCCGATAAATGCACGACAGCGCCTTTTGCGCATCCTCCAAGCCATCATAACGCTTGGGCGGATCAAGGCAGATATCGCAGTTACCGCACGGCTCTTGGCGGCTCTCGCCAAAATAGTTCAGCAGCACCAAACGGCGACACGTTTGCGCCTCGGCAAATGCGCCCATGGCATTGAGCTTGTGGGTTTCCACATCCCGCACCGGCCCGGGTTCTTTTTCTTCTAGCATCCGGCGCAGCCACACCATATCGGCTGGGTCGAAGAACAATACTGCTTCGGCCGGCAAACCATCACGGCCGGCACGGCCCGTTTCTTGATAGTAGGACTCGATGTTGCGCGGAATATCAAAGTGCACCACAAAGCGCACGTTCGGCTTGTTGATCCCCATGCCGAACGCCACCGTGGCGACCACTATCTGTAAATCATCGCGCTGAAAAGCCTCTTGCACATCACTGCGCCGCTCGGTGGTTAATCCGGCGTGATACGCCGCAGCACTCAAGCCACGGGCTTTCAGACGCTGGGCGGTGTCTTCCACCTTGGTGCGGCTATTACAGTAGATAATACCGCTTTTGCCGCGCTGCTCTTGCACATAGCGCAGCAGCTGTTCGGCCGGTTTGAATTTTTCCACCAGCGTGTAGCGAATATTGGGGCGGTCAAAGCTGCCCAGATGCAGATCGTAATCGGTGAGTGCCAGATGGCGCACGATATCTTGGCGGGTGGTGTCATCGGCTGTGGCGGTCAGCGCCATCACAGGCAGCTGTGGGAAACGCTGTTTGATCTCGCCGAGCGCACGGTATTCTGGGCGAAAATCGTGTCCCCACTGCGAGATACAGTGCGCCTCATCCACCGCCAATAACGAGAGAGGCCACTGCGCCAACTGCTGTTGCAAGCCACCGGTTAACAAGCGCTCCGGCGAGACATACAGCAATTTGAGCACGCCGCTACGCGCATCTTGCATCACTTGCAGTTGCTCTTCGCGGCTTAAGGTGGAATTCAGACAGGCGGCAGCCACGCCATTGGCGCGCAATTGGTCGACCTGATCTTTCATCAGCGAGATGAGCGGAGAAATCACCAAGGTCAGACCGGGCAATAACAGCGCCGGCACCTGATAACACAGCGATTTACCGCCACCGGTCGGCATGATGACCAGATTGTCACGGCCGTGCAGCGCCCGTTCGATGATCGCCGCCTGCCCAGGCCGGAACGACTGATAACCGAACACGTCGCGCAGAACCTGCGCGGCCGCTGAAGGAGCTGGAGAAACTTCCGCCACTGACACGCCGCCATCCTATCTCAAGAGAACACAAAGGCGGTATTGTAAAAACACTGCCGCCGTTTGTCGCTATCTGATCGCGGCGTGAGCACATTGCGCGCCGCCGACGCACCGGATATACGGCATGCAGTAACGTCGGCGAGCCCGTCAGTGGCGCTTGTTACGCTGACCCACTTACATGATGTCATTCAACATCACGCCAATCCCGAACGAGGTCTGGCGGTAGTTGTAATCAATCATGGTTTGACCGTAACCGGTGAACAGTTGGGTGTAGAAGCGCACGCTTGGCGTCAGTGGATAACTCCAGCCTAGCTGTACGCTGCCTTTGTCGGAATCCCAGTTGTAGCGTCCTTCCATGCTGTAGACGCTGTCGCCGGCTTTATAGCCCACTTGCAGACGATAGTGGCCGAGGTAATCGACGATATCGGGGTTGTCATCGTTTTTATCCGAGTCCACCCGCACCCACGGCTCTAAATCAACCATCCAGTTACCGCGCTGCGCCATGACGCGCGCATAAATGCGGTTCCAGCTGCGTGAGGTGTCATGCTTTTCGTCCTGCTCATCGAAATAATCGTAGCCACGACCATTCGACTGGTGCACGAAACCGAACTCCAGCTCTTTAAAGCTCCAGCCGGCCAGATTGTAATCGGTGCTCCACGCGGTAAAGATGCGCGGCTCATAGTTAGTTTCCAAGAACGGCGCCGAAATCGAGAAATTCGTCGCTTGCCACACCGATTTTTGAGTATAGGCAGCGGCAATCACCGAGTTATGGCCAAACGCGCCCCGCCAAATCGGGAAGGCAAAGCTGAGCTGGAATTTGATGTTGTCTTTACGCAGGTCGTCCGCATCGTAGCCACGGTTAGCATACATGTCTTTGTTGAGACGATCGGTATAGGTGTACAGGATGTAATTGGTGTCATACGGGATCAGCAAAAATGGCGTGTCATGGCGCTCCAGCAAATTTGCAATCCGACCGGCATAATTGGGCCGACTCGCCGCACTCGGTGCTGACTCACTCGCCGTTGCTTCACTGGCCGGCACCGCTGTGCCAGCGTCTAAATCCGTTTCCTGAGCCAGCACACTGGCACTGCCTAACGCACTGCTCAGTACCAGTCCTGCACTCAGCCATCCCCGCATACCTGACATAATTACTCCTCTTTAGGTTCTGCCTTCTGCCTTTATTGAGCTTGTTGCCGGCCCTGTCCGCGGTCAGGTTGCCGGTAGGTATCTGCTTATTGTGCGCGCATCCTAACAAGGAATCCGCCGCCGCTGTTAGCAATATCAAGCACTTTTGTGTGAGCAAAAATGTGTCGCAAAAAGTGTGGGCGGCCTAACGCATTGTGCGTGTTTTTTCATCAGCGCTGATTTAAAGTAAAAACACTAACGCAACAGTTTAATCACATTAATGGCGATTACCGCTTATGGATAAGGAGCCTGTATGCCATCCCCCTACCTTTCTGTGGCTCAAGCGCGGGATTTTATCGGCCAGATCTTCATGCAGGACATGCCCTTTAACCGCCTGCTGGATATGCAGCTGACACAAAATGATGCAGATTTAGTTGAGATCCGAGTCCCGATGCGCGATGAGCTGATTGGCAATCCGCACCACCGGATCTTGCACGGCGGCGTCACTGCCGCCATTTTGGATGTGGTCGGCGGCATCTTAGCCGCCACCTCAGCCCTAACCCAAGGTGAACAGCTGACCGAGGCGCTGCTGGCCGAGCGCCTCGGTAAAGTCGGTACCATCGATTTGCGTATCGACTACCTGCGCCCCGGCCGTGGCCAGATGCTGATCGCTACCGGCCACCTGATCCGCGCCGGTAACAAAGTGGCGGTCACCCGTATGGAGCTGCACAACGAGCATGGCACCCATATCGCGTTCGGGACCGGCACCTATCTGGTGGGATGATGCCCGCAGGGGCGAGAGCCTGCTCGCCCCTACCGGTCTTCTCACTCTGCGCTCAGGCGCATGATCATTTTGACTTGGCGGCCACCGGCGGCGCGAACACCGCACTTAGCTGGCCCGGCGCACGCAGGTAATGCAGCATCAGATCGCGCACCGTCTGCTCGGTAATGCCATTGAGTACCTGATTGACGTCCATCACCTCCTCTAACGGATAACCGGCTAAGCGGTACTGACTGAGCAGCTCCACCGTAGCAGCAGGTTGCCGCCAGATATCTTGCAACGAGGTCGCCACTTGGCCGCGCGCCTGCGTGAACTCTTGTTCGCTGATCCCTTTATCCAGCAGCAAAGCCAGCTGCTCGGCTATCGCCTCTTGCGCCTCTTCTTGCTTATCCGGTGCCACCAGCACTCGAATTTGTAGCAGATTCAGCTGCATGTCGGTGCTGGGGTAATCCATGTCCACCGCCACCCCATAAGTGAGCCCCAAGGCTTCGCGCAGTTGATTCTCCAGACGTTGCTGCAAAATACGCAGCAGCATGTCGTGCGCCAAACGGTGGGTTAAATCATCTTGCATCGCCGGCACTGACAAGCGCGACTCAATAACCAAAGTGCGATCTTCTGGGTTGTCTTGCCGCAGCAGCGGTTTACTCTGGCGCAGTAAGAACGGATAACGCGCCCACTCCGGCTCACCGCCCAAATCAATGCCGCCTAAATAACGCGCGGCCAGCGCAAACACCTTGGCCGGATCCACATCTCCCACCACGACCAGCTCGGCATCTTGCATCGTCGAGATAAAGATCTGGTGCAGCGCCTGTAGCTGTTTCAGTGAGACTTGCTTGAGCTGCGCTGGCGTTGGTAACTCGGCATAGCGGTTATGCGGGAACAGATGCTGATCCAGCATCTGATTAAAACGTCCTTGCGCGGTGGCCAGATACTGGGTCAACTGGCTGGCTTGCTGAGTGCGCACATCGTCCAGCACCTGATTATCCAACTTCGGCGCTAGTAAGCTCTGGCGCGCCATCGCCAACCAAGCATCGAGATGCTCAACATCCGACGAGCCACCCAACCCATGTTGGCTCAGGGTGAGCAGTGGCCACATGTCCAAACGGTTCACATCCATAAACTGCTGCGTTTGAGTACGATCCAACGGCCCAACACCGTGCGCGCCCCACACGCCGAGCAATTGACTGGCAGGCAGCAGCTCCACCGGCAGTGAACGCACACCGCCACGCGAGCGTAAACGCAAATAAATGCGGTCTTTAGCTTGCGGGTCTTGGCGAACCAGCACCGATAAGCCGTTACTCAGCAGCGCGCGACTCAGTTTCCACTGCGGCCAGCTTTGCTGTTCGGTGATCTGGCCGATCTGTGCCGGCGTAGCCAACATTTGCTGCGCGGCGGCGGCACCAGATTCGCTGCGACTCAACGGCGCTTGCGGTTGTGCGGATAAAAAACGCCAAGCCTGCATCAGGCTATCGGCGGATTGCGCCGCTTCACTGTGCGGTTGCATCAGCACCAAGACCGGCTCGATCGCCAGCTGACGCTGCAGCTCTTGATTGACCCGCTCTAAACTTAAGTTTTGCAAGAAGGTGGCGCGTAAACGGCGATACTGCTCCGGTCCCAGATCTGGCGCGCCCGATTCGAGGGCAAACAGACGCTGATTAATAAAATCGCCGCTGGTCATGCGGGCGTATTGCTCATAAAAGCGGTTAAGATCGTCATTGGCCAAGCGATGCGCTAAGGTCAGCTCGCTAGGTAACACCCCGTGCTGACGCAAACGAGCCAACTCGGTGGCCACAAATTGCAACCACTTTTGCCGCTGCTCGGCATCGCTTTCCACGCTCAGCGCGCACGACTCGCGCGCATAACGCACACTGCAGCCCAAGGTTAAACTGATCGGCTGACTGCCGTGCTGACTGATGGCATCGCTCAGGCGCTGGCGGATCAAACCGCGCACAAAATCCCCCAGCCACAACGCATCCAACGCGGCACTGTCTTGTGGCGGCTGCCACGCGCTGTCCCACACCAACAGCAATTGGTTGTTCAATTGCTTATGCGCGCTGATTTGCAGTGGGCTGGCCGCCAGTGGCGGCAGCACGGCCGGCGGCACGGCCTCGCTACGCTTGCCCTGCAGGGGAGCAAACAAATGCGCCACTTCACTACTGACCTTGCGCGCATCCACATTGCCGCTGATCAAAAGCGTCATCGCATCTGGGGTGTACCACTGACGGTAAAAAGCCTGTAAACGCTCACGGGTAGCACTGTTGATCACCTCGGCCTCACCAATCGGATCGTGCTTGGCCAGCGCGGAGCCTTTGATTTGGTAATCCCACCACTGCTGATGGGCCGAACGTTGATTCTTATCGCGGGTCAGGCTCTCACCCAAAATCACCCCACGCTCGGCCGACACTTGCGCCGGCTGCAAGCTCAAGCCACCCGCCACATCACTGAGCCAAGTCAGGGCCGGGGTCAGCAACTGCGGCTTATCCGCCGGTAAACTGATGCGGTACAGGGTGTTGTCATATTCGGTGGAAGCATTGAGGTCATCGCCAAAGGTCAACCCAGCTTGCTGCCAGAGATCGCGAATGGCTTGCTCAGGGAAACGGGCGGTGCCGTTAAAGGCCATGTGTTCCAGGAAATGGGCATAACCGGCCTGCTCTGGGCGCTCTTGAAGCGAGCCGGTACGCACGAGCAAGCGCAACTCGATGCGATCGTTCGGCCGCTGTGGGGTATTTAAGATCTGCCAATGCAGGCCGTTATCCAGTCGCCCTTCCAACCAAGCCGGATCCGGTTGCAACACCTCGGCCGCCACCTGCGTAGCCACCAGCATCAGCGCCGCCGCCAGCCACGCCATCACCGGCGCCATACCACGCGCAAGGTGGCGCCTTACATATCCCTGTACCATGTTTTCTCATCCTGATAATCAGCCGATGGCGACCCACACACGAGCAGCCATCACAAGCTTGGCGATAACAATATAAGTAATAATCTGCGTTAGTAATTAAGCAGTGATACGCGCGTAATAACACGCGCGCCACTTACTCAATGACAAACTGAACACGTCGGTTCTGTGCGCGTCCGGCGGCGGTGCTGTTGGTGGCGACCGGCTCACTTTCCCCAGCACTGCGCAGTGGGCCAATTTGCGACGCCGGTGCGCTGTTATTCAGCAAACTGCGGGCGGTCGATTGCGAACGACGCATCCCAAGGCCTTGGTTAAAGGCGGCGCTGCCTATGCTGTCGGTATGCCCGACCAAGCCCACACGCAGATCGCTTTGCTGCATCACACGCGCCACACAGCGCACGATCGCCTGATCGCGCGGGTTAAGCTCGCTGCGATTAAAGGCAAAATGCACCGGATCGACCCCCAGCACATCAAACTGGTTATGTTGCAAATACTGCTCGCAATCCGCGGGGATCACCTGCGCTGGATAGGGGCCAGCAATCGGCATCTGATAACCGCGTGAGATCACTTCCTCGTGAACCTGAAACAGCACCGGGACATCGGCCAGCGCACGGCTCACCGGTAGCACCACCAAGGTGCTCATGACACAGCCCAACCACCATCTGCGTGACCCAGTTCGTTGCAATGGCATCATATCCTTCTCCTGCATCCAACCGCGCGGTGATTATCCGCATCTGTCTATTATGCGAGCTAAAGTACCCAAGACGCAATGCCACGACCGTAGGCTACACCACGGCGCTTATTGGCTGTCGGCCTCGGTGGTGAGCATTTTCGCCCCCCGCTTACGCGGCGGCTCAGCCTGCAGCAATAAACCCTGTAAACGGGTAAATTGACGCGCCAGCTCCCGATTGAGCCACAGATAACCAAATGGACTGAGTGGCAAACGCCCCGCTTCGCGCAGCGGTACAACGCCAGCTTGGACAAAGGTTTCGAACATGCCGCTATCGGGGCGCGATGCATCTTGGCCGCGCAAACGCATCGCCTGCGCGTTCATCGCCCGCGCCAGCTGCATTTGCTCGGCTTTCAGTTTCGGCAATTCCCAATGGATTTGCGCATCAGAATAAGCTTGATGGGTGCCGACCAACAGCTCTAAGGTACTGAGCATCAGACGCAGCAAGTTTTGAATTTCGTTGAGGGTTTCCAGCGGCAAGAAGTGCTCGCGCGAGGCTGGCGCCAACAGAGGCCGCATCGAAAGATGGCGGTTATAGATGGTTTTAATGGCTTGTTCGCTGTCGAGTGACTGTAACAGCACTTCCGAGCGGTGCACTTGATACAGTTGCGCCATCGCTTTGAGGTTATCGCTCAGCAGTAATTGCCAGCGGCGTGACGCGTGTTGCGGGAAGATGCTGCTAAAGAAAATCGCCAGCACGGTGCCGATCAAGACATCGGCGGCACGCCATAAGGCTTCTTGCTCGCCGGCCATTCCGCCCCAACCAATCATGGCCAGCGTGATCCCACACAGCATCGCCACATACGGGCGCTTGCCAAGGCCATAATAGCCACAGGCCGTCGCCACCAGACTCATCCACGCCCATGCTGCCCACGGTGCAATCAACTGCATTTTGATGCTAATCAGACCGGCGGCAGCGCCAATCAGGGTACCGAGAATGCGGTGCCAGCCCTTTTGCCACACGCCCCCCATGTAGGGAATGTTACTCATCACCACCAACAGAGTAACCAGTACCCACGGGCTATGGCCGAGCGGCGCGTAATGCAACAGGATTAAGGTCAGCAGGAAGGCCGAACCGACACGCAGCGCATGATAGGCTCGATAGTGGCGAAAGATAAATTCGCGATCAACTAAACGCACGGGAAGAACCACGCAGCAAAAAAGAGAGCCTGCATTTTAGCAGGCTCCTTGCGTGAGAACAGAAAAATGTGATTACAGCCACACAAACCAAGCGAACAAACTGATAACCAGAATGCACACTAAGTTCAGCCACCAACCCACGCGGATCATGTCGCGTTGGCGCACCAAACCGGTACCAAACACAATCGCATTCGGCGGTGTGGCCACTGGCAGCATGAAGGCAAACGATGCGCCCATCCCGATCACCAAGGTCAGCAGCAACGGTGGCATGCCTAAGGCTTCAGCCACGGTCGCAAACACCGGTACCAGCAGCGCCGCACTGGCGGTATTCGAGGTAAATTCGGTCAGGAAGATGATAAACGCGGCCACGGCTAAGATAATGATGAACCAGTGGCTGGCACCGAAGATATCCGCCATGCCGTTGGCCATCACCAAGCTGGCGCCAGAGTCTTTCAGCACCGCACTTAAGGTCAGACCGCCACCGAACAGCATCAGCACTCCCCACTCGGTGTTTTTCTGAATTTGCTGCCAATTGGCCACGCCGGTCGCACCAATCAGCACCGCGGCACTTAACGCCACCAGTGAGTCAAATTGCTTGATCCCGCCGAGTGCTGCACTGATTTGGCTACTGAAGATCCAGCACACTACCGTCACCGCAAAGATGCTCAAGGTGATCATGCGCGACGGTGTCCACACCATGGTTTCCGTTTCGATGCTGACCACATGCTTGAGGTTCGGGCGCAGTACCAGATACAGCACCGCCATCATCACCGGCATGGTCACCAGCATCACTGGCAGACCGAACTTCATCCAACCGGCAAAATCCAATCCCAATTGGGCGGCAGCGATCGCGTTTGGTGGGCTGCCCACCAAGGTACCCAGACCGCCGATACTGGCGCTATAAGCCACCCCCAGCAGCACGAACACGAAAGTACGGCTGTCTTTTTCCTTATCCAATTTGCTCAGGATCCCCAGCGCCAGTGGCAGCATCATCGCCGCAGTGGCGGTGTTACTGATCCACATAGAAAGCGCTGCGGTAACCCCAAACAGCAGCAGCACCGCGGTCGACATTTTGCCGCGCGCCAGTACCATCAGACGATTGGCGATCAGGCGATCTAGCCCTTGAATATGCAGCGCAGTCGCCAGCGCAAAGCCGCCGAAGAACAAGAAAATAATCGGATCGGCAAACGAAGAGAGCGCTTTAGGCGCATCCAACAAGCCAAGGCCGACGGCAACCAGCGGCACCAGCAGCGCGGTTAAGGTGACATGCAACGCTTCGGTCAACCACAGCACGCCGATAAAGACCATCAGCGCCAAGCCTTTGTTGGCATCGGGGCTAAACGGTAATACGTTGAGTAATAAAGCAAACAGCGCCATATCCAGCAGGATAATGACGCCATTGCGGCTAACACCTGCGCCCAGCGCCGGAGTGAGAGGAACATCGGCCATATGGTAAAACTCCCTGTGAAAATACGACCTGCGGCCGGTATGCATGTAGGGTCACCCACAAACACACCTTGATTTCACACAAAGATAACCAAATAAAAACATTCAGCCAGAGGACAACTAGTCAAATATGCTACATATTATCAATCTGAGAGCTGAAGCGTTTTAGACCTTAAAAAGAATATGGCTATGCAAGCATAGCCATTTCTAACATTCGGCTGTTTTAAACCCCGCGGGTTAAATTCCAGCCGCGAGGTTGCCGTGTTTGCAATTGTTGCCGTAGCGACAGGATGCGGCTTAGTGCCTAAAGCGCATGACTGAGGCGCTTAACGCCACACAAACCAAGCAAACAGCGTCACGATGCCGACGCACAGCAAGTTAAGCCAAATCCCCACGCGCACCATCTCGCTTTGGCGAATTTGCCCCGTACCAAACACAATCGCGTTGGGCGGCGTGGCCACCGGCAACATAAAGGCGCACGACGCCCCCATGCCGATCACCAGCGTCAGCAGGGCCGACGGCATGCCGAGCGCTTCAGCCACAGTCGCAAATACCGGCACTAACAGCGCCGCACTGGCGGTGTTGGAGGTAAATTCGGTCAGGAAGATGATAAACGCCGCCACCGCCAGAATGATGATAAACCAGTGACCGGCGCCAAACAGATCGGCCATGCCGTTAGCCATCACCACGCTAGCCCCTGACTCTTTTAACACCGCACTCAAGGTCAGGCCGCCACCAAACAGCATCAGCACGCCCCACTCGGTGTTTTTCTGGATCTGCTGCCAATTAGCCACCCCACAGGCACCAATCAACACCGCGGCACTTAACGCCACCAGCGAGTCAAACTGCTTCACGCCCCCCAGCGCAGCACTGATCTGGGTACTGAAAATCCAGCACACCACGGTCAGGGCAAAAATCGCCAATGCCAGCAGGCGCGGACGCGTCCAACTCAAGGTTTCTACTTCCACCTTAAAGGTATGGCGCAAGTTCGGGCGCAGCAGCAGATAAAGCAGCCCAATCATCAGCGGCATGGTGACCAGCATCACCGGGATCCCGAACTTCATCCAACCGGCAAAATCTAAGCCTAATTGCGCCGCTGCGATCGCGTTTGGTGGGCTGCCCACCAAGGTGCCCAAGCCGCCAATACTGCAGCTATAGGCAATGCCGAGCAGCACAAACACGAAGGTACGGTGGTCTTTTTCGCTATCGAGCTGTGCCAGCACGCCCAGCGCCAGTGGCAGCATCATGGCGGCCGTGGCGGTGTTACTGATCCACATCGACAACCCCGCCGACACCCCAAACAGCATCATTACCGCCACGCCCATTCGGCCGCGTGCCGCCAGCAGCAGCTGATTGGCCAGCAGACGGTCAATGCCCTGAATGTGCAGCGCAGTGGCCAAGGCAAAACCACCGAAGAACAGGAAAATGATCGGGTCAGCAAACATCGACAGCGCTTTAGGCGCTTCCAGCAGCCCCAGCACCACCGCCATAATCGGCACCAGCAGCGCGGTCAGGGTGACGTGCAAGGCTTCGGTCAGCCACAGCACACCGATAAAAATCATCAGCGCCAACCCTTTGTTGGCCGCCGGCTCAAACGGTAAAAACGCCAATAGCAATCCCAGCAGCAGAATATCCGCTGCCAAAATCACACTGCTACGACTGATACCACCAGACGCGGGTGAAGGAGAGACAGACAGCTCGCTCATAAATCATCCTTTCTTGTTGGGGATCAATAACCCCGCAGTTAAGCAACAGACACAACCTCCGAGGCGCATCAATTTCACCAAACGATAACCGCAACACAACAATGGATAAATTGATTTAAACGTTAACTATTCACTTTAATGCCAATGATGAGAGCTGAAACGAATAGTTAGGCGACCTTTTCCACTAAAAGACAGCAGAAATCGCGCCACTAAATTAGTAGGTAGCATTTTGTAGTACCTATGAGCGTTTACCCAAAAAAGAAACAACCCGTTAATAACAACCGCAAGCGGTATCCCGACACTATGTTTTCTCCGCCAACGCTCTACCCTAACGCAAGGGACGCCTGTTGCCAGTGATTGCGCATCAGTGAGCCGGTACTGGGTCACGCCCAACTGGTTAGCGCCCCGCTCGCTGTTTTGCGTTCTCATTGATGGCTTGTCACGTTTATGCGTGTCACAGGCAGGTGTTCTGAAAGGAGTCAACATGTGGGATGTTGTTGATCTATCGCGGCTACAGTTTGCCCTGACCGCGCTCTATCACTTTATATTTGTACCCTTAACTCTCGGGTTGTCGTTTTTGCTGGTGATCATGGAAAGCTTGTATGTGGTCACCGGCAAAACCGTCTACCGCGATATGACCCAGTTCTGGGGTAAGCTGTTCGGGATTAACTTTGCCCTTGGCGTTGCCACCGGCCTGACCATGGAGTTCCAATTCGGGACCAACTGGTCATATTACTCACACTATGTGGGGGATATTTTCGGCGCGCCGCTGGCGATGGAAGCCCTGATGGCCTTCTTCCTCGAATCCACCTTTGTCGGCATGTTTTTCTTTGGCTGGGAGCGGCTGAATAAATACCAGCACCTGCTCGCCACCTGGTTGGTGGCCTTCGGCTCCAATATCTCGGCGCTGTGGATCTTAAACGCCAACGGCTGGATGCAGTATCCCACCGGTGCCAGCTTCAACTTCCAGACCATGCGCATGGAGATGGTCAGTTTTAGCGATCTGGTGTTTAACCCCGTCAGTCAGGTCAAATTTGTCCATACCGTCACCGCCGGTTATGTGGCCGGCGCGATGTTCGTGATGGCGATCAGCGCCTATTACCTGCTGCGCGGTCGTGATCGCGGCTTTGCCTTGCGCTCGTTTTCGGTCGCGGCCTGCTTTGGCATGCTGTCGATCCTCGGCGCGATTCAACTGGGTGACAGCTCAGCGTTTGAAGTGGCCAAAGTGCAGCCGGTGAAACTGGCGGCAATGGAAGGCGAATGGCAAACCTCACCGGCCCCAGCGCCATTTCACTTAGTCGCTTGGCCGAACCAAGACGCGCAGAAAAATGATTTTGCCATCAAGATCCCAGCCTTATTAGGGATTTTAGCCACGCATTCGTTGGATAAACCGGTGCCCGGGCTAGTTCCACTGATGAACGAGACCTTGCCACGCTTAGAGCGCGGCCGCGAAGCCTATTTACTGCTCCAGCAAATCAATCAAGGCCAAAGCAACGCACAAACCCAAGCCGCGTTCGACAAAGTGAAAGCCGATTTGGGCTTTGGCCTGCTGCTGAAACAGTATGCGCCAGACATGACACACGTCACCACAGAGCAGTACCAAGCAGCCATGAAAGGCAGCATCCCCGAAGTGGCTCCGGTGTTCTGGAGTTTCCGCATCATGATTGGCTGCGGCATGTTGATTGCGTTGGTGATGCTGGCGGCGATTATCCAAACCGTGCGCGGCAAAGTGGCCGACTCCCCACGGCTACTGCGCGTTTGTCTGTATAGCTTGCCGTTACCGTGGTTTAGCATCGAAGCCGGTTGGTTCATGACCGAATTTGGCCGTCAACCGTGGGCGATTCAAGATGTCTTACCCACCGCCGCCGCTAATTCAGCGTTAACCGCCGGCCAGTTATGGTTCTCGATCTTGTTGATTTGCGGTCTGTACACCCTGTTCCTCATCGCCGAAGTCTACCTGATGATCAAATACGCCCGCTTGGGCCCCAGCAGTTTGCACACCGGTCGCTATGCGCTGGAGCAAGCCAGCCGTCCACAGGCCTAAGGAGAGATGACTATGTTTGATTACGAGACTCTGCGCCTGATCTGGTGGCTGATCATCGGCGTGATCTTAATTGGTTTTGCCGTCAGCGATGGCTTTGATATGGGGGTCGGCACGCTACTGCCCTTTATTGCGGCTAACGATACCGAAAAACGCATTTTACTCAACAGCGTCGGCCCACACTGGGAAGGCAATCAGGTATGGCTGATCTTAGCTGGCGGCGCGCTGTTTGCCGCGTGGCCTTTGGTGTACGCCGCAGCGTTCTCCGGTTTTTATGCTGCCATGATCATCTTGCTCAGCGCCCTGTTTTTCCGGCCGCTGGCGTTTGATTATCGCGGCAAAATTGCCGATGCCCGCTGGCGTAACCTGTGGGATTGGGGTCTGTTTATCGGCAGCGCGGTACCGGCCATACTGTTCGGTGTGGTGTTCGGTAACCTGCTGCAAGGGGTGCCATTTACCTTAGATAACAATCTGCATATCAGCTACCAAGGCACCTTTTGGGCGCTGCTCAATCCGTTTGCTCTGCTGTGTGGCCTGCTCAGCCTGTGCATGATCTTGCTGCAAGGCAGTTGCTATTTGCAGCTCAAAACTGGCGGCGTGCTGCACCTGCGTGCGCGTATGATCACCCGCAGCAGTGGCTGGCTGCTACTGTGCTGCTTCTTGCTGGCCGGTTACTGGTTGATGGAAGGGATCCCGGGCTATCTGCTGTTGCATGCAAACCCCAATGGCCCGTCTAACCCGCTGCTGAAAAGCGTCGCGGTAATGCCGGGGGCGTGGGCCAATAACTTTATCACGCATCCGTGGATGCTGGTCTTCCCGCTGCTGGCGGTCGTGATGTCGCTGCTGACCTTGCTCACCAGTGCGCGCCGCTGGTCTGGCTGGGCCTTTTTGACCGCCTCGCTGACTCAGGCTGGGGTGATCCTCACGGCGGGATTTACCCTGTTCCCGTTTGTGATGCCATCGAGCCTCAATCCGGTCGCCAGCCTGACCTTGTGGGATGGCACATCCAGCCATGAAACGTTGGAGATCATGCTAATTATCGTGGCGATTTTCTTGCCGATCGTACTGCTGTACACCGGATGGTGCTACTACAAGATGTTCGGTCGCTTACATGCCGACTTCATCGAGCAACATGATCATCAACTGTATTAAACGCGTGGGAGCGCTGGCATTAACCGCAGCGCTCCACACCATCTGAAGAGGTAACCAAATATGTGGTATCTGGCATGGTTTTTGGCCATTTTACTGGCCTGTGCCTGCGCAATCATCCTTGGTGTCTGGTTGGAAAATACCCACCTGCCGCCTGAGCCACCGCAGGCGCAGTAAATCACCACGGACATCCGCCCACTAAAAAGCCCCACCTCTCGGCGGGGCTTTTTATGCACCACGTGATGCATCATGCCGCGGCGCTAGCCCAAGCAGACACAATTGCGCCCGTTTTGCTTGGCCTGATACAAGGCCACATCGGCGCGGCAGATGGTATCGGCCATATTCTCACCTACGCCCAACTCCACCACCCCAAACGAGGCGGTCACCGCAATATTGAGCGGCCAAATCGTCTGCTCAAACTCACTGCGCAGCTGCTCAGCCACATATTGCGCACGGTACAAGGTCATATCAGGGCACAGCAACATAAACTCTTCACCGCCCCAACGCACCAAACGGCAATTGGCGGGGATCAGACTGCGACAACGGTGCGCCAGATGCTGCAACACTTCATCCCCGACCGAATGGCCATAGGTGTCATTGATGCGCTTGAAGTGGTCGATATCCAGCAAAATCATCGCGCCTTCCGTTTCGGCCTTGGTCGGCCGCCACATATCCAGCATCAAGGCGCGTGCGCCGTAGCGGTTCAATGCCCCAGTCAGCGGATCGTATTTGGCCTGATACTCCACCTCTTCATTACGCAGCTTCAGCATCAGATTCAGCTCTGACAACTGCTGCTGGCGCTGGCGAGCACTACGCAGCTGAGCGCGCATCTGCACGTGCATCAGCGACAAATAGGTCAGCATACTCACTACCCACACCGCGATGATCAGCAGATAATAATGCTCTTGCGAAATCCACTTGCCGTGAAACTCCACATAATCAATCTGCAAACGGTGCTCACCGGCCGGCATCACCTCGCTAGAGGCAAATTCCAGCTGAAAGACCCGATCAAATTGCGGCAAAGCGTGTTGTACAGGCACTTTAAAATCGTTGATCCACCAGCTGGCCACCTGAAATGCGCGCATTGGTACATCCACCATATTGCCGGTATCGGCTGGACGCACAATCAGCTCGTTAACCTTATGCGATAATGGCTCATCACAGCGCGAATAGGCCGGATCGTAATTACGCAGGTACAAACGCCAGAACTGCGGCTCTTCACCGGATGAGCGCAGCGCAATGCGGATCCGCTCAAACTTAGACAAATCCAGCCCCAATTCCGGCTCCGCCACCAGCAGTGACGCCTCACAATACGGCCAACGATAATCGGTAGTTAACTGACAATTCAGATTAATCCGGCCATTTTTGTCTACCGTCACCACGGCTTCAGAGGTGCCACCGCGCACCCGATCATCTATCGGTTCAACACTGTCGGCACTCAAGCCATCAATTCGGATCACCCGATGGGCAAACACCGGGTATAACACCACCGCCGCGACTGTTAGCAGCAACAGGGCAGTAAAAAACTTGGCCGCGGCATTCTGCCACACCATTAACCAGCGCTCTCTCATTACTCTTGGTATGTTCTTTTTATAAATTAGATCTACAACAGTGAAGTTTAGCATTGCTTAAAAAGGATTAAATGGAACAAACACGCAGTTATATGTCTGATTATTGGGTTTATCTGCCGAGAAAAGCCTACAAACAAGATAGGTATATGGCAACCAATGCACTGCATCAGAATCACCATGCCGCACCGAAACCTAAAATCCAGCCACGAGAAGAGATGCCAGATAGCGGCAGGAAGAAAAACGAACAGGCAGGGAGTCCAAGAGAAAAGAACAACAAGATCAAGGAAGGATAGGAGCCAAAACGCCAATACAAAAAACTAATACAAAAAAACAATGCAAAAAACCCAGCCATAAGGCTGGGTTTTTCAAGAATGCTGGTCGGTGAGAGAGGATTCGAACCTCCGACCCACTGGTCCCAAACCAGTTGCGCTACCGGACTGCGCTACTCAC
>NZ_JRKB01000074.1:0-811 GCF_000800945.1 Plesiomonas sp. ZOR0011 | reverse complement strand
AAGCTCGATGAGGTCGACTCTTGTTATAGTCATCCCGCCAAGCTTCAATTTTCAATTTAGCATCAGGTAATGAGTCAAACCAGTGGCAGTTGAGGCACTCATCTCGAAAGCTACCATTCAGTGACTCGATAAACGCATTGTCTGTGGGAATTCCTGGACGTGAAAACACAAGAGTTACCTTATTGGTATATGCCCACAAATCCGTCATTTGCCCTGCAAATTCACTGCCGTTATCACAATGGATCCGTTTGGGAGTACCTCGTTTTTGGCATAATCGTGTCAATGTTGCGACCACATTTTCTGAGCGTAACCGAATCCCAATGTCGGTAGCTAAGCATTCTCTCGTGAACGTATCTACAATGGTCAAAATGCGAAACTTCTGGCCATTTGCAATCTGATCAGTGACAAAATCCATTGCCCATGCTTCATTTGGCGCTGAACTTGGCTTGTAGTCCGATTTTCGGTGTGCACCGCTGACGTTACGTCTAGGACGTTTTGGTCTCAATTGCAGCCCTTCCAGACAATATAAACGATGGACGCGTTTCTTATTTACATGAATACCCTCACGTTTCAACATAATGTGAATACGTTTATAGCCATAACGTATTCTCGTTCTGGCTAGCTCTATAATTCTTTGGCGAAGCGCTTCCTGTGACGCAGAACGGTACTGATAACGACAGGCCGTACGACTTAATCCTGCTAAGGCGCATGCTCTACGTTCGCTAATCTGATAGTGAGTTATCAAATGGCGTACCACCTTACGACGTTGCGGTACGCTTACCACTTTCGGGTATTCAGATCTTGCAGCATG
>NZ_JRKB01000007.1:0-324 GCF_000800945.1 Plesiomonas sp. ZOR0011 | reverse complement strand
CAGCAAAAACAGCGGCGCGATAGGTCTAGACATACCAAGTCCTTTTTAATGCAGAAATCCTAATGCGCACTATCTAGCGAACTAAGAAAAACGGCACGGGACATTGTGTAACCTTTGGTTAACTTGACTGATAGCTCCCAACCCGCACATTTACCATAATCGACATTTCCCGCACCGCCTGAGACGCTCTAAGCGCGTTTTGGGCGACTAAGCCACAGAACCGCACCTCTTTACCGCCCAAAACCCCGCAAAACGCCGCTGATGAATGTTGAGGCCATGAATAGCCATGCACCGCAATGGATGATCGCCGTTTTGAACCCGTTT